>NZ_KV808689.1:23864-91676 GCF_001812365.1 Anaerococcus sp. HMSC065G05 | reverse complement strand
TTATTGGTGGGTTTGTCGACGCTCTGAGACCATCTTCCGATGGTCTTTTATTTTGAAGATGATTCTACAATTTCTAGATTTCCTTTAAAAGAATAGGATTTGGTATAATTTGTTATTATAAAAAAATCTCCTTTTTTTATTGGATATGTTTCATCGTCTATTATAATTTCTCCACGCCCCTTTATTATGCTTTCTAAAATATATGGCTCTTTTCTTTCAAACGAAATTTCTTTTTCTACATTTATTTTTTTTACTGTAAAATACTCATTATCATACAAAATCTCCGTATTTTTTTCTAAATTTTCGTGAATTTTTTCCGTGTCTAGGCACTTTAAGGCTTTTTTTGATTTTTCTAGGTGCAAAGCTCTTTTAATTCCATTTTTATCAACTCTATCGTAATCGTAAAGTCTGTAGGTTATATCTGATGCTTGTTGGATTTCCAAAATCAAGGAATCCTTTTTTATGGCGTGAACCATGCCAGCTGGCACTTTAAAAAAATCTCCTTTTTTTGAATTTTCTTCTTTTAATAAATCTTCCCATTTTTCCTTATCTATTAGATCAATGGCTTCTTTTTTGTTTTTTGTTTTTAAGCCATAGATTATTTTTGCTGGATTTTCATTTAAAATATACCAACACTCACTTTTCCCGTAGGAATTTTCTTTTTTTGCCATTTCATCGTCTGGATGGACTTGAATTGATAGGTCATCATTTGCATCTATTAATTTTATCAAAAGAGGAAAATTTTCTTTTTTTTCATTTCCAAAAAGTTCTTTGTGATTTTGGTATAAAAAATCTAAATTTTCTCCCTTATATCTTCCATTTAAAATTTTTGATGGAAAATCTTTCATAGCAGAAATAGCCCAATATTCTCCTATATTTTCTGATTCAAATTGGTAGGGGAATTCTTTTTTTAGCCTATCTCCTCCCCAAATTTTTTCTACAAATTTTCCTTCTAAAAATAATATTTTTTCCATAAGTCACCTCTTTTTTATTATACTAAGAAAAAAATAAAGCCCAAGGTTAATCCTTGAGCCTTTCTTTATGCTACTGTTAGTTTGTTTTTGTGGAAGAAGTTTGTAAGATAAATTTGTATTGATGATGCTACTAGGTCAAGTATAGCACCAATTCCCAACATTCTTGTAAATTCTTCTACAGTTTTTATATCGCTTAAATAAAATCCACTTTGTGTTTGTATTGAACTTTCTGATACTCTTACTCCAAATGTTTCAAAAAATTTCAATCCAAATGTAAGTCCAAAAATTGAAACTATTATTGTTATTATTATAAATACCAAAACTGGACCAAATTTTCCCATATCTTTGAAAGTTTTACTTGAGCCAATGCTTATTGACGCTAAAATTCTTGTAAGCGTTGCAAGGAGGGAAATTAAAATTGTAATAATAAAGACAATTATAGTTTTTGATGGAACTTGGCCTAAAAGCACTTTTATTTGCTCAAATATTTGGCTTATATCCTCTCCTCTTGCTCCTATTGTAACTAGAAGGAATCCAAAAAATTCTATAAAAAATATAAATCCTGCAAGTAAGGCAATAATCATAATATTTAAAACTCTTGATGTGGTTATATCTTCTGATTTTACTGGAAGGACATCATAAAAGGCAGCCTCTTCTCCATAAAATTTTTTGTAATCATTTAAAATTACAATTATCATTGAAATTGCAAAGGATGAATACATAACCACCATTGAAATAACTGTGATAAAATCCAAAAACGCTGAGTCAAAATATAAATTTATATAATTTAATACAACTGACAAAATTAAAGGAATTACCATCCAAGGAATTATGTCCCTAATATTTTCTTTTAATTGGTGTTTTAATAATTTAGCCATTGAAAACCTCCTCAAAGTATTCTTCAACTCCCATGTTGTGATTTTGTCTTAAATCATCAATATTTTCTTCTAAAATAATTTTTCCATCAGAAATAAATACAACCTTATCCAAAAGTCTTTCGATTTGACTAATCAAATGAGTTGAAATAATCATAAGACCTTCTGAATCAAAATTATCAATTATTACATCCATAATTTTTTTCCTGCTTGCAGGATCAATCCCACTCATCGGCTCATCCAAAAGATACAAATCCGACTTTCTTGAAAGAGAAAGAGCAATTTGCACCTTGTCTTTCATACCCTTTGACATATTTTTTATTTTCATCTTCATATCAAGTTTAAAATCTTTAATTATTTTTTCAAATTTTCCTTTTGAAAAATCTTCAAAAAATTCGTCATATAAATTTGAAATTTGAATCAAATTATATGATTTGTCCAAAGGAAGATGGTCTGGTTGGTAGGATACAAATGATTTTGTAAGATAGTCAGGATTTTCTCCACCAATTTTAACCTCACCCTTATAATTTTTTTCAAGACCTGCAAGAATTCTAAGCAAAGTTGTTTTTCCCGATCCATTAGGTCCCAAAAGCCCAACAATTTCTCCTTTTTTAAAATATAAATTTAGCTTATCTAAAACAAGTTTATTTTTGTATGCAATAGATAAATTTTTAATCTCTAACATTAGTCCACCTCCCAAAATTTTTCAAGACCATCAAGAGCATCTTCTTTTGAAATTTTTAAATTTTTTGCATTGTTAATAAAATCTTCACAAATTATTTCAAAAGCATTTTTTGATAAAGATTTTATCAAATCCCCATCATCCGTTACAAATCTTCCACTTGTCCTTTGGCTTTTACAAAGTCTATCGCGTTCAAGCTCAGCCAAAGCTCTTTGGACAGTATTTGGATTTACTTCATAATCCTTGGCAAGATTTCTAACAGAATCAATTTTATCGCCAGCTTTCCACACGCCACTTGAAATTTTCGACTTAAAATCTTCTAAAATTTGAAGATAAATAGGTCTATCATTATCAAATTCCATTTAAGCCTCCTTTTTTTCTATCGCTTGCCCAACAACCAAACCAATCAACATTCCAATCGGAAGAAAAGTTCCAATATTATCGTACAAAGAACCAAAAATTATACCAAAACTCATTCCAATAGTCATACCTTCTGCCAAATAATTTTGCTTGTTTTTGTGATTTTGATTTTTGCCTTTAATTTTTTCGCTTTTTTCAAGTTTTTTTATAATAAATACAAATAAAAACCCCAAAAGCCCCATAGGCAAAATTATTTTTAAAATATTCATTCACTTTCCTTTTTGTATTTTTGTATTATTGTATCACTCTCTTAATACAATAATATTATATCCCCGATTTTTATTTTTGTAAAGTCTTTTTTAAAATTTTTAAAATTAAAAAATAAAATACGCTAAACGCCTAATTTAAAAGCTTTTACTAATTATTTTTTAAAATTTGATTTTGTTTTTTTAAAAATTTTCAAAATATTTACTCAAATTTTACAAAAATTTTTACATTTCCTAATAAATATAATTTAATATCTAAATTGAAAGAAAATTTGAAAATAATCCCTCAAAATTTACCCTCTTTTCTTATAATTTCATTTTTTCTTTTGCAAATATTTGTTGGTAATTGCCTCAAAAATTTTTAGCCTAACAAGGCTAAATTTTTAAACAAATATACTAAACTAAATAAGTGATTTTAAAACCTATTTTTTCTAAAATCTCCAAACAAAAAAGGCCCTAGGATTTCTCCTAAGACCTTTTTGTTTTTTCTATTTTATCTAATGCTTACTCTACCAAAAGCTGATTTTATATCCAAATCTAAATCTGATTCCTCTGGATTAGTTGAAACTTGGTAGCCATCTTTTGTTTGCAATTTATTTTTAAATTTATCCGCAATTGAATAAGATGATGATTTAATCAAAGCCTTTATATTTTTATTAAATTCATTTGTATCAATTACAACTGATCCAAATTGTGTTCCTATATTAACTTCTTTTGCATCAACGATTTTAAAAATTTTAATTGAACCAGCTTTTGATGAAAGATCTACATTTTCCATATTTAAGCCATCAATTCTTATAGAACCATTTACAAGATCAACATTTGCATTTTCTCCAGAAATATTTGAAAGATAAACTGATCCATTTACATTAGAAACTTCAAGATTTCCATTTGTATTTCTAATTTCAATTTTTCCATTAGTATTTTTCAAATCAATATTCCCAGCAGAATTTATAATAGTAAATCTTGCATTAGTTGATTCAATATTATTTTCCTTAAAATCAACATCACAAAGTTCAACTTGACCATTTACAATATTTATATCAAGACTATCATAAATATTTTTGCCCAAATATAATTTTACATTCGCACTTGCATCCAAAGACTTATAATTTTCATTTACACTTACAATTAATTTGTCCTCAACAACTTCAATATTTAAATAATCATTTACTTGGTCTTCTTTGTTTTTGAAATAAACTTTCTCATCAACCATAACATGATTTTCTTGAGCTCTTTCAATATCCAAAGAACCATTTATAAGATCAATTTCAATAGCATTGACATCATCATCAATTTTTGTTTGATTTTCAGTTTTTTGAGAATTTATGTGATAAATATTAGGAATATTTACACTATCAAGATCAATATCAAAATCAAAATTTGAAATAGTTTCACTTGTCTTTTTCATAATTTTTTCAAAAGAAGTTGATAATTTATCAACAAAACTTTCCTCATTATTTTTAGACTTGTCTTTGCCAACTGCCTCCAAAAGATCGCTAGCTTGTTCAACTGTAATTTTTCCTTCTTTTAACATATCTAAAATCATTTTCTTTTCTTCATTCATCTTTAAGCTCCTTTAAAAGTTCACTTGCTTGGTCAGGAGTAATCTCTCCGCTGTTGACCATATTCAAAATATCTATTCTAGATTCTTGTTTATTTATTTTTCCACCAAGTTTTTTTACAATCTTGTCAATTCTATTTCTAACAGTCGGGTAAGAAATTCCCAAACTCTCTCCAACATCTTTTATACTGCCACGCTTTTGCAAAAAAAGCTCAATAAATTCCAAATCCTCAATATCAAGCCTTTGAAACTTACCCATTTCAAATTCTCCACTAACTTCAGTAAAACATGAATTACATTTATAAGAAGTGATAACCAAGTCACCACCACAATTAGGACATTTATTAATCAAAACCCGCCTCCTTTATAAAATAAGTATACCACCATTTTAATTTTTGTAAAGTTTGTTTTTAATTTTTTTAATATTTAAATTCATTTTATTAATTAAATTAAAAATCAATTTTGATATATTCATTTTAACTTTGCAATAATAAAAACAAAAAAATCGTCTTAATTAAGTATCACTTCTTAATTAAAACGATTCACATATATATTAAACCTTTTTTAATAATCAAATTTAATTTATTCTAAAAAAATCAATTACAATCTAATAATTTTTATCGACAATATCTGCCTTATATAAATCATCTTCGTAATCAATTTGATCGTTAAGACTAGAATAATCAAAAGACGTATAAAATTTAAGTTCTTCATCTAAATAACTTCGATAATTTTCTTTTGTCAATAAGCACTTATTATTTTTCATATATCTAAGCATCAAACTATTTATCCACTGACCATAATGTGTAGAATCCTTATAATTATTTAAATCAGTAGTTATATCTGTAAGCATATTAAAAGAATACAAATGAATGTTAGGATATTTTAAAATTAATTCAATAGCATAAGATTCCGCTTCTATTTGTTTATAAATAGTTCCATCATTGTTTAAATCATTCCAAAATACCGCGCTATAAGGCGGAAAAAAATAATAAAAATTGACATCAGGATATTTTGCCGCAAGTGACGTTACATTTTGTGCAATATTTTCATTTATAGTTTGTTTTTCTTCATTGGTTAAATGCACAGGTTTAGATTTTTCAATTGATTTTATACCGTTAGGAATTACAGAATTTTTTCCAAATGTATAATTTTTTTGCCAACTAGCATAATCATCAAATGATGTTATGCCTGGTTTAAAATTCGTTTCACTTTTATTTGATATCATTGGGTAAATTCTTCCAAAAACAACATCTTTATTAAATAAATACCTTACATCATTTACTGGATTTGAATCATATAGATATGTAGGATATTCTCCAAGATCAGTTCTCATTAAATCTTTATCATCGAATATTTTACTGTAATCTAAACTTCTAACTATAGTTTTTAATTTAGGATTATTTTCTAATGCAAAAACAAGATTATCATTTATTTCTTTATAAGTACCGCCCGAAAAAGGAACTTTTATTGATTTTACAGCAAATATACTATCCATTTCAGAAGTTTTAAAATTTTCTGTCATTGATGAGCCAGTAATAAGTGCGTCATAATCAAAATTTTTTATTACTCCATTATTTTGACTTCTTTGGTTATCTAATGAATAATAATATTTATTCAAATCTGGTTTATGGTAATGAAAATATGGATCTATTTTTATTACTAATATACCAATTATAGAAAGGAATATTGAAACAATTACTCCCCATCCTATTATCCAATTTTTCGATTTCATATAATCACATCCTAAAAATTAAAATACACAAATACAGATTCCCCACTTAAACAAATAAATGCCCAAATAAATAAGATTGCAGAAGATATCATAGACATAAACGATAAACTTTTATGATTTTTATAATTGTTTTCAGGTATTAGACAAACAGAAAATGAAATTATTAAATAAACTAATAACCAAAATCCTCTAATGTTATTAGCAAACTTATCTAAATGAAAAATAGATTGAATAAATTTCGATTCTGACATTACAAAGTTGTCTATCAAGCCTTGACTAATAGACGTATCTTGAAAACTTATAATTCTTTTTATTAATTGAATCCACATATTTATTGTATAGGATCTAAATAAAAGCCATAAAAAATTAATAATATTAAAAGTAAAGAACCATCTTACTGGTTCAAATATTTTGCTTTCGATTTTTTCAAAAATACGATCTAATACCATAAGTATTCCATAAATTAATCCCCATAGTATAAATGTCCAATTTGCACCATGCCAAATACCGCTAATTATAAATACAAGCAGAGTATTTATGTATGTCAAAACTTTTCCTTTTTTACTTCCTCCAAGAGGAATATAAATATATTTTGTAAAAAATTTAGTTAGAGATATGTGCCAACGCTTCCAAAAATCCCTAACAGATAAAGCTTTATATGGCGAATCAAAATTTATTGGTAAGCTTATATTAAACATAGAAGAAATTCCTACTGCCATATCACTATATCCGCTAAAATCAAAATATATTTCAAATGTATAAAAAATCGATATTAAAATCCAATCCATCGATGTGGTATTATCAATATTTGCATATCCCCAAGAGACAGCTTTAGAAAAAACATCAGCTATCATCATCTTTTTAAAAAGACCAAAACTAAATATCTTTATTCCGCTAGCTAAATTATCAAGATTAAAAGTTTTCAATTTTTCATTATTAAATTGTCGAATAAAGTCAACAGGTTCAATTAAGGGTCCCATTAATATTTTTGGAAAATATAAAATATATGCAAGATAATCTATGAAGGATGTCTGCTCTATTTCTTCTTTATATGATGAAACTATATAAGCAATTTGTTGAAATGTAAAAAAACTAATTCCTAGTGGCATAGTTAACTCTTTTAATGCAAACTCTCGACCAAAAATCAAATTTATATTATTTATTGCGAAATTCAAATACTTAAAATATAGCAACAAACATATATTTATAATTATAGGGAAAATAACAAATGCTCTTTTCCATTTTTTAAACTTTTTAATACCTATAACAAAAAGATAATTTATAAGTAAGCTTATCGCAAGCACCGTAAAAACTGATAAATCATAATACGAATAAAATATGACACTTGCCAAAATAATGACTATTTTACCAACTGTTTGATTGATTTTATTCCCTATAAAATAAGCCATAATAACTAATGGCAAAAAAAGCAATATAAAAATAAAAGAATTAAACTGCATTAAACTAATCTCCCACTATTTAAAAATATTTATATATAAATCCCCTAGCATAAATCTATGCGAATTAAACATAGCAATATAAATAAATTATATTCCTATAAATCAATAAACTCAATTTTGATTTTTTAAACAAAAATATAATTCTAATATTTAAATACTAAACAACTCTTTTGCCCAGTAACTTTTCAAGCTTCTTAGGATCCAAATAATTGTATTTACTACAAGTGCTAGGTTAAAAGTAAAATTTAATAGTACTACTATCCCGTAAATTTCTTGATTTTTTATGAATTTGAATGGATTTAAATATGAAATTAGGGAGAAAATCAAAAATACTCCTATCCATTTTATTGAAGTTTTTAAATTTTCTTTGTAATCTGAGAAAATAAAATGTCTATTTTTGTATCTTTTTATAAAATTATCTCTTTTTTGCTTGTAATTTTTTCTATCATCTCTCTCATTTTTTATAAGGGCTGAATAATAAAAAATCATATCGTCGTAGGTTGATGTGAATTTTTTAAGGTTTTCGCATTCTTCTTTTGTATAGGAGATGTCTATTATTCTTTTTGTTATATTTGCCTTTGATTTGTATGAAATTTTTTCGTTTCTTAATTTTTTTAGTTTTTCTACATTTTTTTCGTTTTCGATTTCTTTTTTTGTTTTGTCTTCGTATTTTTTTGTATTTTTTCTAATTAGAAAATAAAAACTTAATAATATTAGAAAAACTAAAATTTGTCCTAAAAAAATTAACATAAAATTGCTTGTATCAAGGCTTGTCACAAATAGCATGACAAAACTTGGTAGTAAAATAATCAAAAGGGCATAGCTTATAAATTTTATTACACTTCTCATTTTTCTTCTCTTTCTAATAGGTCTTGGTAATATTTTTTTAGTTTCAAGCCTATATTTTCTATGGATTTTTCTTGGGCGAGCTTGTAGCCTTCTTCTTTTAGTGAAGGATACTTTCCTTCCAAAATCAATTTTATTTTTTTGTAAAATTCTTCCCTGTCTTTTGCCTTATAAATTTCTTTTCCATCTTTGAGATTTTTATAAATTTCTATATCTCTAATTATTGTGTCGGCTTTTGTTGCAAGGGCCTCTAGTAAAACTATTCCTTCGGTTTCTTCAAATGTTGGAAATATATAAAGGTCTGAGCCTGAGTAGGCTTCTCTCAATAATTCTTGGCTAACATAGCCTGGAAAATGTAAATTTTTTAAATCTGTTTTGACAGCTTTTTTGATTTTTTCTGGCACTAAGCTCAATTTCAATTCTCCAAACCATACAAATTCGTATTGGGGAAGTTTTTTTGCAAGATCTACGAAATCCAAAATTCCTTTTCTTTCTATAAATAGACCAACCGAAATGATTGATTTTTTATTTTTATCAAGCTTATATCTTTGGTAAAAATTTTCCCTGTCATTTTCTTTTTTCTTCCAAAAATCTAGGTCGACACCGTTTGATACTACTTTAATTTCTTTTCCAATCTTATATGAATCCAAAATATTTTTGGAATATTGTGTTGGAGTCAAAATCAAATCTCCTTTTTTATAACAATGTATAAGCCATTTTTTGAAAAATGGTGCAAGTTCATTTGATAGGACAAAAGAATTTTTAAAATCTTCCTTAGTGGAATGCCCATGATAGACAACTTTTTTACCAGATTTTCTCGCCTTATTTGCAAAAAAAGCAGACTTTGGAAAAACTGTATTTATGTGGCAAATATCATAATCGTCATCTGGATTTAAGGTATATGAAACTCCAACCAAATCCAAAGCCTTTTTTTGATGGTCTATTGCTTTTCCAACGCCAGATTCTTTTACAGTTTGATAATCTTCATTATAAATAAGAATTTTCATGTGTCCTACCTTTTTTGATTGCTTCTTTATATAATTTTTCGCAATTTTCGCCAAAAGAATCTATAGAAAAATTTTCCAAAGCATATTTTCTTGCGTTTTTTGAAAGCTTATCCTTTTTCTCTTTATCAATAAAAATCATTTCCAAATATTTTTTAAAATCAGAAAAATTTTCATATTGGTAGCCATTAAAATCATCAATTATTACCTTATCAAGGCAGTAATCTTTTCTACAAATCGCAGGAGTGCCATTGCTCATCGCCTCATAATAAGTAAGTCCTTGAGTTTCGGACTTGCTTGCAGAAACAAAAGCATCTGCCATTCTATAATAATTATTTACTTCTTTAGGCTTAACCATGCCAGCAAAATAAATTTTTTTATCAATATTTTTTGCATAAGATTTCAAATCTTTTAAATAAGGTCCGCCCCCAACAAGAATAAATTTTAATTTTTCTATATCAAGTCTTTCGTAATAATCAATTAATTCCTCAATATTTTTTTCTTCGGCAAGCCTACCCAAATAAAGAATTATTTTATCGCTTGCATCAAATCCATAATAATCTCTAATTTTATTTTTATCTTCCAATTTTTCTGGCATTTCTATACCAGTAGGAATTATTTTTATTTTCTCATCCTCAATATCATAAGATTTTAAAATTTCTCTAGTTTTTTCGCTTGGAACAATAATCATTTCAACCCTATCAGCAATTGCTTTTGAAAAAACCGAAATCATTTTTTTGCCCACCTTTTTTGATGGAGAAAAATAGTGAGTATAGTCTTCATAAATTGTATGATAGGTGTGAACTAGAGGACAAGATGTTTTTTTGGCAATTTTTGTCGCCATCATAAAAGTAGAAAATTCGCATTGTGAATGGACAATATCTGGTTTCCAATCTTTTATTTCCTTAATGAATTTATTTCTTAAAGTTGCAGAAATCCTTGCCTCTGGATAAATTTTCCCCGCACCAAGACTTCCTATATAATAAACATTTCCTTTTTTATAACTTTCAGTTGAATTTGAGAGGGTTAAAACTTTTACATCAAATCCCCTATCCTCTAGATAGGATTTTAAATTTAAAATTGATCTTACTACACCATTGACGACAGGATCGTACCAATCAGATGTAATTAAAATTTTCATCGAATCACCTCTTTAACTAACTTAACATTTCTTCATTATAAACTTATAAAGTCTATTAATATTGTATGCAAAAAGTAAATATTTTTCAATTTATATCAATTGGGGTATATTTTATCTAGTATTAATTCAAAGAAAGGGTGATAATTTGGGAAATTTAATAGTTGGCGATGTGCTTTTATTATTCTTTTCAATTTATGTAGGAATATTTTTCAAAAAATTTCACACAGACTATCCAAAAATGAGAGTTGGATTTCACATTTGGGAAGTTTGTTACAATAAAGAATGTTGGGAATACGGAAATAATTTTGCTGGAAATCTTTCAATAATTCTTGGAATAATTTTATTTGGCATAATTTATCCAATAATTTTGTATTTCAAAATAAAAAGAAATATATGCGTAATCCTTCTAATTGTTTTTACAATCCTATATTTTATCCTTTTACTTTTAATTTTAAGACACCACATGAGAAAAAAATTTAATTTAAAAGATGAAAAAGATGATGAAGATGATAAAAAATAAAGCTATTTTACAAAAAGTAAAATAGCTTTATTTTTTTCTTTGAGATTTTTATTTAAAAATTTTAGTCTTCTTCTTTGTCTATATATTTTCTTTTTAATCTTATAGCTGATGGACAAGCTGCAACTCCGCCTTCGCCTGTTTCTCTTAGGCTTGCTGGAAGGGCATCGCCTACTTCTTTTAAGGCGTCTACTGTTTCATCAAATGTTACCAAAACTTTTACTCCAGCAATTGCCATATCAGCTGCAGAAAGTGCATTTATAACTCCTGATGCGTTTCTAATATTGCAAGGAAATTCTACCATTCCTCCTATCGGATCGCACACAAGTCCCATTATTGATAAAAGTGCAATTGATGCCGCATCTTCCATCACGTCAATGTCACATCCTCTCAAATAACAAATTGCAGCTGCACACATAGCTGCTGCAGAACCGCATTCCGCTTGGCATCCGCCCTCAGCTCCAGCAAATGTTGCATTGTCAGCAATAATTTGTCCGAATTCTGTTGCAACGAGAATTGCTTTTATCAATTCTTCATCAGAATATCCATATTTTTCACGCATTGCCATTAAACTTGCTGGAACAATTCCTGCAGATCCTGCTGTTGGACTTGCTACGATTTTTCCCATTGATGCGTTTACTTCTGATGTTGAAAAAGCCATAGCCATTGCCTTTGTTGGCAAATCTCCCATTATTGTATCTTCTGATAGAAAATAATTATTCATTGATTTTGCATTTCCACCAGTCATTTTTGTCATTGACATTAATTTTTTATCAAGAGCTTTTTGTGAAGATTCTTTCATAACATCAAGAGATTTTTGTAATAATTCAAAAACTTCTTCTCTTGATTTTCCTGTTAGCTCCATTTCATCTTCAAGCGCAATCTCCCAAACTTCCTTGTTTTCTTCTTTTATTCTATTTTTAATATATTCCATTGTTGTTTTCATAAATTACCCCAAATATTTTATAAATTCAAAATTCTTGCCGGCTTCAATTTCTTTGTAAACTTCTTCTTCCAAATCTTGATCTAATTCTACAATTAACATAATTGTGTTGCCCTTGTTTATAGTTTTCATATTTTTTATATTATAATTGTGGTCAAACAAAACATTTGAAATGAAAGCTATCATTCCTTTTTGTTCAGGATAGGTACAAATAATTGTAGGATTTTTTCCATTATATTCTACTTCATTGTCCATTATTTGATTTATCATAATATTTCCGCCACCAATTGATGAGCCTCTCAATTTAAATTCATGGCCGTCTGGGTAGTAAAGAACAATTTTTACTGTGTTTGGATGAACTTCTCCCATATCTTGTGGAATAAAATTATAAGTAATTCCTGCTTCATCAGCTATTTTAAATGAATCTCTTAATCTTTCATCTTCTGGTCCAAAGCCCAAAACTCCTCCAACCAAAGCCCTATCTGTTCCGTGACCTTGGTAAGTTTTTTCAAATGATCCGTGTAAATAAAAATCAACTTTTGTAAATCCTTCTCCGCCCAAATCTCTTGCGATTTTTGCAATTCTGTTTGCTCCCGCAGTATGGGATGATGATGGGCCAATCATTACAGGTCCAATAATATCAAATACTGATAAATTTGCCATTATACTCTCCTTATTTTTGAAATTTCTTTTGGACTATCTATTATAAGATTTGGCTTTAAATTTTCAAGAATTTTTCTTTCTCTAAAGCCCCAAGCACATCCTACAGTAAATACTCCAGCATTTTTTCCACACTCCATGTCGACTTCGCTGTCTCCAAAATAAAAAATATCCGAATAGTCGACACCAAATCTTTCTTTTATTATATACATACCCTCAGGCGACGGTTTTCTTTTTATATCTTCTCTATATCCTAAAATAAAATCAAAATAGCCTTCTCCAAAAATTTCTCCTATAACTTTTTTGCAAGTGGAATCTGGCTTGTTAGAAAAAGCAACCAAAATTTCGCCCATTTTTTTTATTTTTTCAAGCTCTTCTACGATTCCATCATAAGGCTTTGTAAGATAGGTTGGATTATCATCATATCTTTTGTTATAAGCGTTTAAAATTTCTTCTCTTTTTTCAGATTTTTCAAAGCCAATATAATCAAGAGTTTTTTCAATCAAAACCCTCGGGCCATTTCCTACAAACTCCTCAATTTTTTCTTTCGGTACTTGACTTAAAGAAAAATTTTTTAAAGTTTGGTTTATATTATATGAAATAGAATCAATCGTATTTAAAAGTGTTCCATCTATATCAAAAATATACATTTATGTATCTCCTTTTGTTTGCCAATTTGTGCCAAACTATTATTACTATACCACTCATTAGTGGTATAATAAAAACAATATGTGAAACGAAAAAATAATAAGGAAGGAAAATATGCAAACAAGAAGAAATTTATCTATGCTCAGTGATTTTTATGAATTTACTATGGCTTATGGATATTTTGAAAGTGGAATGAAAGATACGATTGCAGTTTTTGATGCATTTTACAGAAAAAATCCTGACGGCGGAGGATTTTCAATTTTTTCTGGCTTAGATGATATTATTGATTACGTAGAAAATATTCATTTTGATGAAGAAGATATTGAATATTTTAGAAAAAATACAAGATTTTCAGAAGAGTTTTTATCTTATTTGAAAAATTTTAAATTCACAGGAGATATTTGGGCATTTCCAGAAGGATCAGCAATGTTTCCATCTGAACCGATTGTGACTGTAAGAGCTCCAATAATTGAAGCACAAATTTTGGAAACTTATTTGCTTTTATCTTTAAATTACGGCTCCCTTGTTGCTACAAAAACAAATAGAATTGTAAGAGCTGCAAAGGGAAGAACTGTAATGGAATTTGGGGCAAGACGCGCTCAAGGCCCTGACGCTTCTGTAAAAGGAGCAAGGTCTGCCTTTATAGCCGGCGCTCCAATCACTTCAAATACTCTTTCAAGTCAAATGTATGCTTATCCTGCTGGCGGAACTATGGCTCACTCTTGGGTTCAATCATTTGATTCAGAATACGAAGCCTTTTTTGCTTATGCAAAATTATATCCAGATAATTGTATTTTATTAATTGACACCTATGATGTTTTAAAACAAGGCCTACCAAATGCTATGAAAATTTTCAAAGAAGTTTTAGAGCCTTTGGGACTTACTGGCGGTGTAAGAATTGATTCTGGCGATCTTGCCTATCTTTCAAAAGAATGTAGAAAAATTTTGGACGAAAATGGCTACAAGGATGCAAAAATTGTTGCAAGTAATTCACTTGACGAATACAAAATAGAATCTCTACTCCAACAAGGCGCAGAAATTGATTCATTTGGAATCGGAGAAAGATTAATTACTGCAAAATCTGATCCAGTTTTTGGTGGAGTTTATAAACTTGTTCAAGTTGAAGACAAAAAAGGCAAGACTGCAAAAATAAAAGTATCAGAAAACGTAGAAAAAATTACAACACCAGGCCTAAAAGAAGTTTACAGATTATACGACAAAAAAACTGGCAAGGCAGAAGCTGATTATATAACTTTAAAAGAAGAAGTTGTTGATGAAACTAAACCACTTGTAATTTTTGATCCACACTTTACATGGAAGATGAAAAGAATGGAAAATTATGAAATTCGAAAAATGCAAATTCCAATTTTTAAAAACGGCAAAAAAGTTTATGAATCTCCAAAAATTGAAGAAATAAACGAATATTGCAAGTCAGAAGTGAAATCCTTGTGGGATGAGGTAAAAAGATTTGACCAACCTCACAATTATTACGTCGACCTTTCTCACGATTTGTGGAATTTAAAACAAAACCTAATAATGAAGGCTATGAGCAAATAATGATAGCCATAATTACTGGAGCAAGTTCAGGCATAGGCTATGAATTTGCAAGGCAAATTGACAAAAAAAATTATGAAGAAATTTGGCTAATCGCAAGAAGAACTGAAAGACTTCATGATTTATCAAAAAAACTACAAACAAGGGCAAGGATTTTTGCCCTTGATTTGTGTGAGGAAAAATCTTTTGAAGCTTTAAAAAAAGAATTAGAAATTTCAAACAAAAAAATAGGACTTTTGATAAATTCTGCAGGCATGGGAGAAAATGATTATTTTAAAAACACAAGTTTTGATAATGATATGAAAACTTTGGACTTAAATATAAAAGCTCTCACAGCAATGACAAAAATTTCCTTAAATTTTTTCCAAAAAGACGGAATAATTTTAAATATTGCCTCATCTGCAGCCTTTATTCCACAGGCAAAATTCGCCCTTTATGCTGCAAGTAAGTCCTATGTCTTATCATTTTCAAGAGCTGTAAGGAGAGAGTTTAAGGATATAAAAGTTTCAGTTTTATGTCCAAACAGAGTTGAAACAGAATTTTTAGAAAAATCAAATAACAATTCGGGCGGAATAAAAAATTTGGGAAATGAAAATCTAGAAAAAACGGTAGCAAAAGCAATTAAAAAAATGGGCAAAAAAGACCTAATAACCACCCATCCAAGTGCAAAAATTTTATTAATAATTTCAAAAATTTTCCCTCATTCTTTTATAATGTGGATTGAGAAAAAACTTTCTATGTATTAATTTTTTATTTCAAATTAAAAAGAAGGCAAGTGCGCCTTCTATTTTTTTGTAACTTTTAGTGCATCTAATCTTTTTTTCATGTATTTTTTATTTTCTTCGACGTTATCATACATCAAAGATATTAAAAGTATATCCATAACTGTTAGGTAAAGAATTCTTGCATTTAAGGATTCTGTTCCGTGTTCGGATTCTATTGATGGTAAAATCATAGCCTCATCTGAGATTTTTACCATTTCAGATTTTGGATTTCCTGTAAGGGCAATAATTTTTGCCTTATTTTTTTTTGCAACTTTTGAAACTTCTATTACCTCTAGCGTTCTTCCTGAATGTGAAAATACAAAAATACAGTCGTTTTCGTCCATCTTTGTGCAAGCACTTAGTTGCATGTGAGAATCCGAAATATAATTTACCATATATTTTGTTCTCAAAAATTTATGATATGAATCGTAAGCTATGGTTGCTGATCCTCCCATGCCAAAAAAGTGAATTTTTTTGGATTTTTTTATCAAATTCAAACAAGATTCAAATGGAATATTTTTAATATCTTCTTTTAGCGTATACATTGATTGGATATTAAACGCCATAATTTTGTTGGCTATTTCATCAGGGCTGTCATTTTCATTTACACTTGTTATAGCTGTAAGTAGCGAATCGTCAGAATTTTTATTTATATTTGTAGCTAAGTTTAATTGAAAATCTTTGTAGCCTTTAAAGCCAAGTTTTTTTATAAATTTAAAAATTGACGCTGTGGAGCTTTCTGTTTCTTCAGCAACATTTGATATAGTTTTATTTAATATTTCATCATCTAATTTTAAAAAATATTCTGCATAAAAATTTTCCGTTTTTGTAAAGGTACTTTTTTTAGACAAAATAATTCTTTCTAAATATCGGTTCAAAACATCCTCCAATCTATTCTTACTAATATTATACATAAATTTGTAAAAATGAATAGAAATTTTTGATTGCAAAATTTTTTTGTTTTTTTACTGTTTGACAAGTAAAAATTTTTTTCGTATAATTTACTTAAATAATGAACTACAGATAGCCTTACAATTTTTTAAAAATATTTTTTTAAATTATTTGAAAAGGTTATCAAAAAAAGAAAGGAGTTTATATGAAAATAGGTTTTTTGGGACTTGGAAAAATGGGTTACAACATAGCCTTAAATGCCATCGACAATAATTTTGAAGTAATTGGCTATGATGTAGATGAAAATGTAAGAAAAAAAGCAAGCAAAGATTTTAAAATCGCAAATTCTATCGATGAGCTTATAGAAAAATTAGATGATGTAAAATTTATTTTATTGAGTTTGCCTGCAGGAAAAATCACTGATGACATGATTTTTCTTTTAAAAGAAAAACTTAATAAAGACGACATTGTAATTGATACTGGAAATACTAATTACAAAAAAACTTTAGAGCATTACGAAATTTTAAAGGAAAAAAATATTGGTTTTCTTGATTGTGGAACTTCTGGCGGAATGAGCGGCGCTAGAAACGGTGCTTGTCTTATGGTTGGAGGAGAAAAAAAATATTACGATCAAGTAAAAGATTTTTTTGAAGCAATTTCTTGTGAAGATGGACTTTTATATACAGGACGTGCTGGTTCTGGTCATTATTTAAAAATGATTCACAATGGAATTGAATATGGAATGATGCAAGCTATCGGCGAAGGCTTTGCTGTTTTGGAAGCTAGCGAATTTGATTATGATTACGAAGATGTTTCAAAAGTTTGGAATCACGGATCTGTAATTAGGTCTTGGCTAATTGAACTTGCCCAAGAAGGCTTTGCCAAAGATCCAAAACTTGATTCTCATTCTGGCGTTATAAATGCAAATGGAGAATGTAAATGGACAGTTGAAGAAGCACTAAGACTTGACGTTCCTGTTCCAGTTATTTCTAATTCTTTGTTTGTAAGAAATACAAGTAAAATAAATGTTGATGATAATTTTTCTAATAAAGTTGTAGCTCAACTAAGAAATGGTTTTGGCGGTCACGATCTTGTAAAAAAGGATAAATAAAATGAAAATTGCTATTGTAAATTCTAGTAGTTTTGGAAAAATTTTCCCAGACCATATAAAAAAACTAGAAAAAATTGGACAAGTAGATCGCTTTGAAGTCGACCAAAATATAGATGGAAAATCTCTAGGTCAAATGCTAAAAGGCTACCAATATATAATAGCGAGCGTTACACCATTTTTTGATAAAGAATTTTTTGAAAATGTAGATGATTTAAGACTTATCTCAAGGCATGGAATTGGCTACAACAATGTAGATTTAACTTGTGCAAAAGAAAAAGGAGTAATTGTTTCTATTGTTCCTTCTTTGGTAGAAAGAGATTCAGTTGCAGAAAATAATATTACAAATCTATTGGCTTTGATGAGAATGACTATAAATTCTTCCAAAAAAGTAAGAGATGATAAGTGGGAAATGAGAGCAAATTTTGTAGGAAATTCTCTCTACCACAAAATTGTTGGCGTAATCGGCGTTGGAAATACTGGAAGCCAAGTTGCAAGAACACTTAGAGAAGGTTTTCAATGTAGGGTATTAGGCTATGACCCTTACAAAGACAAATTAGAGCTAGAACAATTCGGCGTAGAAAAAGTTGATTTTGAAACACTTTTAAAAATGTCTAATGTTATTTGTTTATGCGCAAATTTAACCAAAGAAAATTATCACATGATAAATAAAAATACAATATCAAAAATGAAAAATGGAGTTTATATATCAAATACCGCAAGAGGTGCTCTAATTGACGAAAAAGATATGATTGAAGCTTTAAAAAATGAAAAAGTAAAAGCTCTTGCAACAGACGTTATGGAAGTTGAGCCTGCAAGAAGTAATCATCCCTACTTGCAATTTGATAATGTAATAATTACACCTCACACATCAGCCTACACAAAAGAATGTTTGTATGCAATGGGAGAAAGTTGTGTAAATGATGTTTATAATGTGCACAATAAAAAACTTCCAAAAAGATGTGTGCAAAAAGAAAGTCCCTTTGTGGAATAAAAATTTTTAAAAAATTTAGGAGGAAAAAATGGAGACCTTATCTGTAGCAAAAAGTTTATTAATAGCTTTGTGGGTTGCAGGCGTTATGTCACGTTGGCTATTGGGTGGCGCATCTTTAACATTAAGATTTTCGCCATTAATGACAGGCCTTGTTGTAGGAATTGTTATGGGAAGAATTGCTGATGCAATGATAGTAACTGCAAGTTTGCAATTAATATATATGGGAGTATTTTCTCCAGGTGGCTCAATGCCATCAGAACCTGCAGTTGCAGCTGCAATAGCAGTTCCAGTTGCCCTATTAGGAAATTTAACACCAGAAGCATCAATTGCCATTGCCGTTCCAGTTGGATTTTTAGGATCTTATCTTTACCAATTTAGATTTTTCCTAAATACCTTTATAGGCAAAAAAACTGACGTCGCAATTGAAAAAATGGATGAAAAAGCAATCAAAAGATCAATAATAACATATCCAACTATAGCATCTTTTGTTTTATTTGTTCCATTAATCTTTGTAGCTTTATATTTTGGCGCACCAGTAATCGCTGATGTTGTAGCAAAACTTGAAGGAACAGTATTTTTACACATACTAGATGTAGTCGGCGGAGGACTTGCAGCAATCGGTATTGCAACAACAATTTATGTAATAGGTAGAAAAGATTATTTGTTATTTTTCCTATTAGCATATTTTTTAAGCGTAATTTTAAAAGATATGAATGTAAATATGCTAGTTTATGCAATTTTAGGAACAATAATTTCAATTTTGGCAGTAGGAAATAAAAATCAAGCCAAAGAAGATAAAGAAGTAAAAACAGAAACTTCAAGCGAACGTGAATTGACATTTGAAGAAGAAGATGACTTTTAGTAGGAGGTTTTAAAATGCAAGATATAAAAAAAGACGAAATGGCTCCAGAAGAATTAGAGCTAAAAGATGTTAGAAAAGCATATTTAAGATGGCATTTCGCAAACGAAATTCCTCACACTTTTGAAAGATATTTGGCACCTTCCCTCTTATATGCAATGATGCCAGTTTTGAAAAAATTATACAAAAATAAAGAAGATTTGAAAAAATCTTACAAAAGACAATTGTTATTCTTCAATACCCAACTAACTTGGGGCGGTGGAATAATCACAGGTCTTATGTCATCAATGGAACAAGAAAGAGCTCGCCAAGAATATAACAACGAAGAAATAACAATGACCGATGATTTGATGTATAATACAAAAGCAGGGCTAATGGGAGCTCTTGCAGGAATCGGCGATGCAATTGATTCAGGAACAATCCAATATATTTTTATAGCAATAGCAATTTCTTGGGCCCAAGCTGGATCCCCAATGGGAGCTTTGTTTCCATTCGTAGGATTTTCCTTATACCAAGTTTTTATCGGAAGATTTTTTGCAAAACAAGGATTTGTTTTAGGTAAAAACGCATCAAGTTTATTAAAAAGCACAGGAGTTCAAAATGCAATAAATATTTTATCAGCCTTGGGACTTTTTATGATGGGAATTTTGGCAGCAAATTATGTAAAAGTAAGCTCAGCATTAAAATTTACAATCTCAGGAAAAGAATTTGTTTTCCAAGAGCTTTTAGATAAAGTATTACCAGGAGCTTTACCATTAGTAACAGTTCTTGGCGTATATGTTTTTTATTTGAAAAAAGGTTTAAAAGTTACTCAAGCTTTATTAGGTTTAACAATAATTTTAGCAGTATTAGCAGGAATAGGAATATTATAAAATGGGAAAAGTAGTATTAGGTAGAGTTGATGAAAGATTAATTCACGGACAAGTAATGATTACCCTATCGCAAAAAGACGGAGTAAATTCAATTTTTGTAGTAGATGATGTCGTTTACAACGAAACTTTTATGAAAGATTTATACAAAAGTGCTGGAAATAGAACAGGAAAGAAAACAATAGTTCTAAATGAGAAAAGGGCTTTCTACTATTGGGACAAATACAAATTTAAAGATTATAATTGTATCCTAGTTGCAAAAAGCATAGATGTATTTTATAAATTAATCAAACACGGCGTTGAAGTTTGCGAATTAAACGTTGGAGGAATAGCAAAAAAAGACGAAAATGATTTGTTAGTTACAAAATCAGTTTATCTTAACAAAGAAGATGCAAAAAAATTAAAAGAGTTAAGAGAAGATTATAAAATAGACAATATTTATTTTCAAGCAACCCCATCAGCACCAAAATCAAGTTTAGACGAAGTTTTAAAAAATTTTGATTTATAAATCATTTAAGCTCCCCTTAAATTAAGAAAGGATAAAAAATGATAGGAATACTAATTGTAAGTCACGGAAAGCTTGCACAAGGATTTAAAAGTTCAGCAGAAATTATTTTTGGGCAAGCAGAAAACATAGATTATCTAGGTTTATATCCAGAAGATGACATAAATAATTTCAACGAAAAAATAAAAGAAAAAATAATAAATTTAGACAAAGGCGATGGAGTAATTGTCTTTACAGATTTAATTTCAGCATCCCCTTACACCCAAAGCCAAATTGCCATATCAAAATTAGAAAATAATGAAAAAATATCATTAATAGGAAATTTAAATTTCCAAATGCTAATTCAAGCAATAAATGGCCAAGTCTTAGAAGAAAACATAGACCAAGTTGTAAAAAATATCCTAGAAATCACAAAACAAGAAGTCTTAGAATGGAAATATGAAAATATACAAATAGAAAACCCAGATGAAGATGATGATTTTTAGATAAAAATTTTTTTCCCTTACAAATCGTGCTAGAAAATATCTCTAGCACGATTTTTTTTATTTTAAAATTAGATTTAAAAATACCAAGGCTAATATGTTTAACCTTGGTATTTTAATTTAATATTTTCTGATAGTTAGTAATTAATTTTAGGCTTATTATTGGGAATTTGTTTTATTTGATTAATTCTAGTGGTGAATCTACTTTTTCTTCTACTTTTTCACCTTTTAGATATTTAATTGCTGTTTCTAGAGCGATTTTTCCCATTTCCTTTGGTTTTTGAGCAACTGTTGCTGACATTGAACCTTCTTTTACAGCATTTATTGCGTCTTCATTTCCATCAAATCCAACTACAACAATATCTTTTCCGCTAGCTTTTATTGCTTCTATTGCTCCCAATGCCATTTCATCATTTTGACAAAATACTGCTTTTACATCTGGTTGAGCTTGAAGTAAATTTTCCATTACTGTCATTCCTTCTGCTCTATCAAAGTTTGCAGTTTGGCTTGCTAATAGATTTATTTTTCCATCTGTAGCTTTTTTAAATCCTTCTCCTCTTTCACGAGTAGAGCTTGCTCCAGGAATTCCTTCTAATTGAATAACTTCTGCATTTTCTCCAATTTTTTCAAGAATAAATTCGCCTGCAAGTTTACCACCTTCTACGTTATTACTTGCAATTAAACTTACAATTTCTCCCTCATCAGAATTTCTATCAACGCATATTACAGGTATATTTGCTTCGTTAGCTTTTTTTACTGATGTTGAAATTGCTGTTGAATCTACTGGATTAATTATAATCAAATCAACTTTTTGTGTTATAAGATCTTCTACTTGGTTGTTTTGTGTTGAAGAATCATTTTGTGCATCTGTTATAATTGTTTTTGCGTTTGCATCTTTTGCTGCCTCTTCAACGCCTTCTCTTATTGATACGAAAAATGGATTGTTTAAAGTTGATAAAGAAACTCCAATTTTATATTCGCCATCTTTGGCTTTTGTTTCTTCTTTTGCATTACTAGATGCATTATCATTTTTATCTTGTCCTTCGACGCTACAAGCTGTGAATGTAAACATAGCTATAGCTAAAACTGCCAATATTCTTCTAAATTTTTTCATATTTTTCTCCTATTTATTTCTCTTTCTGTCTATTAGAACTGCTATTAATATTACAATTCCTTTCACTATTTGTTGATAGAAACTTGAAACTCCCAATAAATTTAGTCCGTTATTAAGGACTCCTAAAATTAAAATTCCTATTAATGTTCCTGTTAATGATCCACTTCCACCTGTCATACTTGTTCCACCCAAAACTACTGCTGCTATAGCATCCATTTCATAGGCTGAACCTGCTGTTGGTTGAGCAGAATTTAATCTTGATGTAAGTACAAGACCAGATATAACTGCCATCAAAGCACTGATTACATATACAAATGTTTTTGATTTTGCTATATTAATTCCTGAAATAAAACTTGCTTTTTCATTTCCTCCAACAGCAAATATTTTTCTACCATAAGAAGTTTTATTTAAAATCATCCAAAGTATTATATAAACAATTATAAATAAAATAACTTGGAAGGGAATTCCTAAAACTTGTCCTTTTCCTAAAAATTGGAAAGCAAAGTCATCTCTAGGTCCTGCTATTGGTCTACCGTCCATAAAAACTAAAGTAAGTCCTCTAAATATTGTCATAGTTGCAAGTGTTACTATAAATGGTGCAAGTTTTCCTTTTGTAATCAACAAACCATTTATTAGTCCTAAGACAATTGCCAATAAAATAGCTACAAATATAGCAAGAATTGTGTTTGTCCCATTTTGTAAAAGTCCTGCAAAAATTGCTGAGCTTAGTGCAAGAGTTGAACCAACTGAAAGATCAATTCCTCCAGTTAAAATTACAAAAGTCATTCCTAATGCCACAAAACCATTTATGATTAATTGACGCATCAAATTTAACAAGTTGCTCACTTGCAAAAATGCTGGATTAAGTACGCTTACAAAGCATATCAAAATAAGCAAGGCAACTATTGTTCCTAAATTTTGATTTTCTTTAAATCGATTTTTTATATTACTCATAACCTTCCTCCTGTTGCAAGGGTCATTATTTTTTCTTGGCTAGCATCTTTCTTTAAAAGTTCTCCTTGTATTTTTCCTTCATGAATTACATAAATTCTATTTGATAAACTTATAAGCTCTGGCAAATCGCTTGATATAAGTATAATTGAAACTCCCTTATTAGTAAGGTCTTTTATTAAATCATAAATTTCTCTTTTTGCCCCTACATCAACGCCTTTAGTTGGCTCATCAAGGATTAATATTTCTGGACCAATCGCATACCATTTTGCAAAAACTACTTTTTGTTGATTGCCTCCAGATAAATCGCTAATTTTGCTTTCTGATGATTGGGTCTTAACTTTAAAACTATCTACCAAATTATCTGAAAGATTTTTTTCTTTTGCTTTATCTATAAAAGAATTTTTTGAAAATTTGTCAAAATTTAACAGAGAAATATTTTCTCTAATTGATTCATCAAGAATCAATCCTTCTTCTTGCCTATTTTCTGTTACAAAGCCAATTTTATTTTTTATTGCATCTGCTGGATTTTTTATTTCTATTTTTTTACCATCTATAAATACTTCTCCACTATCTTTAGGATCAAGTCCAAATACTGATCTCATAATCTCTGTTCTTCCTGCTCCCATAAGCCCAGAAATACCAAGGACTTCTCCTTTTTTTGCTTTTATATTTATATCTTTAAAAAATCCTTCTCTATTAAAATTTTTAAGCTCTATCTTTACATCAGAAATTTCAGCATCCATTTCAGGATAAAAATCTCCAATATCACGACCTACCATATAAGAAACAACTTCTCTTTCATCAGTCTTATTAGTATTCATTACTGATACGGATTTTCCATCTCTCATTACTGTAATCTTATTAGTTAATGAAAAAATTTCTTCCATTCTATGAGAAATATATATCATAGAAACATTTTTATCTCTTAGTCTTTTTATTAGCTTAAATAATTTGTCAATTTCATTATTTGTAAGTGCAGATGTTGGCTCATCAAGAATTAGAACATTTACTTTATTTAAGTTAGCCTTTGCTATTTCCATCATCTGTCTTTGTCCAACTGAAAGTTCAGAAACTTTTGTTTTTGGATTTATATCTAAATCAAATCTTTCAAGAAGTTCTATACATTTTTTTCTCATTTTTGCCTTGTCAAGAAAAATTCCATTTTTTATTTCATTATTCATAAAGATATTATCCATAACAGTAAGCTCTGGCCAATCAGATAATTCTTGGTGGATAAAACTTATACCATATTTTTTGGCAACATTTGTATCACTTATGTCAACTTCTTTGCCATCAATTAAAATTTCTCCCTTATCTTTAGATAAAACTCCTGACAAAATATTCATCAAAGTAGATTTTCCTGCTCCATTTTCTCCTACCAAAGCATGAATTTCTCCATCATTTAAGGTAAAATCCACTCCTTTTAAAACATCATTTTTACCAAAAGACTTGTAAATATCTTTCATTTCAATTTTCATAAAATCCTCCTAAAAGATATTCTTTGACCTTAAAATTATATTTGAATAAGGTGTATTTTCTCCAGTCCTTATAACAAATTTAACGTCTTTTAATTTTTTCTTAAATTCTTCATGAGATATATATTCGCATTCAATATCTGGCAAAAGTTTTTTAATATTTTCTTCTTGACTTGGATTTTTTTCTTTGATTTCTTTTGCCAAATAATAATATTCGCAACCAAAATCACTAAGCAGAATTTCTAAAACATCTATAAACTTAGGTTCGCCAAGTTTAAGTGCTAAGTCAATCTTTTTGTCAGAATCAATTGGCAAACCACAATCTCCAACAGCTATTAAGTCTGTGTGTCCCAAATCAGAAAGTCTTTTTGAAATTTCGCTATTTAATATTCCTTTTTCTTTCATACATTCTTCCTTTCAAATTCTTTTACATCACAAAGGCTTGGAATAGATATGCTAGCCCCGCTTTTTGTTACGGAAAGAGCAGATGCTAGGCTTGCAAATTTCAAACAATCCCTTACATTTTTTCCTTGATAAAAATATGATACGAAAAATCCTGTAAAAGTATCTCCAGCTCCTGTGCTGTCGACAGATTCAACTTTTATTCCTTCTTGTTTGATTTTCTCATTTTTATTTACAAAAATTGAGCCTTTACTTCCAAGTGTTACAATCAAATTTATATTTGGATAAGTAGCCATGAAATAATTAATGCTTTCATCTATATTATCTTTATTTGCTATATTCTTTGCCTCTATTTCATTTACCAAAAGCAAATCTATTTTATTAAAATCAAATTCTTTTATCTCATCTGTTATTGGAGAAGGATTTAAAACTATTTTCATTCCCTTTTCATAAGCCTTATCTATCAAATATTTCATAGAGCTTATTTCATTTTGCAAAAGCAAAATGTCATCTTTATCAAAATTATCCAAAACTTCATCTATAAATTTTTTGTCATTATCAAAATTTGCTCCCTTGTAGAGAACTATAGAATTTTCTCCCCTATCATCAACTTGGATAATCGCATTTCCTGTTAATTTATCAGATTTTTTTATATATTTGGTATTTATATTCTCACTTTTTAAATAATCAATAAGAAAAATACCATCATCTCCTACGCTTCCTGCGTGATATACATTTTCAAAACTTTTGCTAAGAGCAACAGATTGATTAAGTCCCTTTCCACCTGGTCTTTTTTCAATGCTTTTTGCACTTATAGTTTCTCCTGGCTTTACAATATTTTCTACTCTAAAAAATATATCAATATTTAAAGAACCAAAATTTAGTATTTTCATTATTTTTTACCTACACTTTCCCCAAAAGCCACAAAAGGCTCTACCATAACTTTTTTATTATTTTTTCTTCCATTTATCAAATCATCCGCCATTTCAATAGAAGATTTTGCTATCATTTCCAAATTTTGGTCAATTGATGTTAATTTGGGACTAATTAAATTATTTAAAAATAAATTATCATAACTTATCAAAGAAATATCTCTTGGAACTTTTATTTTGTTTTCATCAAAATATTTCAAAAGTCCGTATGAAGACATATCAGCAAAAGAAAAAATAGCATCAACTTTTTTTTCTAAAAAAATTTTTCCAGCCTTGTAACCACCTTCATAAGAATAATCCCCATGAATTATATTTGAAGAATCAATATAAATATCATTATTCATAGCAGCTTTTATGGCACCAGATAATCTTCTTGAAGAATTTGCAGTAGACCTTGGACCTATTAAAAGCCCAATATTTTTAAATCCTCTATCAATTAAATATTGCATGCCCAAAAATCCACCTTTTTCATTATTGCCAGTAACTATGTGAGTTTTTCTATCATCAAAATCAACCTCATCCAAAAAAATAATATTATTTTTTCTTACTAGCTCGTCGTCTAAATCTTTCATATTTCTATCAACTAGCAAAGATGCTCCAATAACATTGCTAGTAACCATATTAATAAATTCTTGCTTTTTAATATTTTTATTATTAGTATTGTGAATGTACAAAAAATAAGAATATTTTTCTGCATAATAAGTAAGATTTTTAACTAACAAAGAAAAAAATGGATTGGAAATATCTGGAATAAGAGCCATAATCACATTGCTTTTTTTACTAGCAAGAGCTTTGGCAAAATTATTTGGATTATAACTAAGAGTATTTGCCGCTTCAATTACTTTTTTTCTAGTTGCATCCGATATTTTGTTGTTAGTATTATTCAAAACCATAGAAACTGTTGTAATAGATACTCCAGCAAGTTTTGCTACATCTTTTATATTCGCCATATCGACCTCGTTAAAACGTTTTAATTAATTATAATATATTCTTTTATTAAGGCTTTGTCAATAGATTTTTTCTATTTATTAAAAAAATATGAAAATATTTAGCAAATTATTCTATAAGTATTTTTATAAGTAAATAAAAATTTTTTCGATTGTTTTTGAAATTTTTTAGCTTTAATCCTTTTAAAAAAATTATTTTTCAATTAAAAAATCGCACTGAAAATATTTTATTTTTATCAATGCGATTTTTATAAATAATTTTTATTTGGAAAAAACATCTGAAATTACTTCTTTTATATTTTTCATCTCTTTTATTTCTAAATTTTTGTATTCTTTTTTATCTATTGAACACTTGCCTATATAGGCTTTTTTGTAGCCTAGTCTTTCTAGCTCTTTTAATCTTGATTTTATTTGTGGAACTTTTTTAAGCTCTCCTGTAAGTCCTACTTCTGCTATAAAAACCGTTTTATTGTCGACTGGTTTTTTTAAATATGATGAGGCTATTGAAATCATTATGGCAAGATTTACTGATTGCTCTCTAATTTTTAGTCCGCCTGTTGCTTTTATTATTACATTTTCGTCAAATAAATTTATGCCTGCTCTTTCTTGTAAAATTGAAATTAAAGTATTTAAGTCATCTTTTCTCAAACTATCTCCAATTCTTTGGGGATAGGGCATAAATGATTTTGAAACCAAAGATTCTATTTCAATTTCCAAAAGCCTACTTCCTTCTTTCATCACAGAAATTGCCGATCCTTCAATTGCTGAATCTCTTTCTGTAATAAAATATTCTGACGGATTTGTAATTTCGATTAGACCTTCTTCTTGCATAGAAAATAATCCGACTTCGCCCGTTGGTCCAAATCTATTTTTTGTACTTGTCAAAAGTCTTAAATCGTCTTCGCTTTCTCCGTCCAAAACTAAAACCGTATCAACCAAATGCTCCAAAGTTCTAAGCCCTGCCATTTCTCCAGATTTATTCATGTGGCCTACCATAATAAAGGCTCTTTTTTTCTCAGGATTTTTTGCAAGGTCAACGCATTTATTTGCACATTCAATAGTTTGGGTAGGAGAACCTTGTTTGTTATCAAATTCGTTTAGAAAAAATGTTTGAACTGAATCTAAAATTACAATATCAGCATCTTTTTTCTTTATTTCAATTTCTGCAAGATCCATTGAATTTGTTGATAAAATCCAAATATTTTTTGAAATTTCTCCAATAATTCTATCAGCTCTTGCTTTTATTTGAGATTCACTTTCTTCTCCAGAAACATACATTACCTTAAAACCATCTTTCGCATAAGACGAAGACAATTGCAAAAGCAAAGTAGATTTTCCAGCTCCAGGTCTTGCTGTCAAAATTGAAACAGAATCTCTTACAAGCCCTCCGCCAATTGCCCTATCAAATTCGTCAAAAGAAGATTTTATTCTTTCAGACTCATCAAGTTTTACTTCTTTTAATAGCCTTGCCTCATTTTCAAAATCAAGGGAATTTTCTTTTGATGATGTCCTTTCATTTTTTATGGTTTTTTCAATCAAAGTTCCCCATTTGCCACATTCTGGGCATTGACCTGCCCAAACATTTTGAATATGACCGCAATTTTTACATTCAAAAGCTCTTTTAAGCTTTGCCATTAATCTCTCCTAAAACATAATTTACAGAAAATTTCTCGCAAGCTTTTTTTGGATCTTCCTTATAAATTTTTTCAAATTTATCTCTCAAAGTTTCCTTTTCATCAATTAATTTTTCTATTGATGAGAGATAGTTTTTTTCATTTTCATCAAGTCCAGCTTTTGCAAGAGAAATAAAATATTTTATCCATTCGCAAATAGATTTTCCCTCATATTTTGCATCAAAGCCGTGCTCTTTTGCATCCATTTTTAATTTTTGACAAGAATCATAAGTCATATTTTTAAAATCTTCTCTCAATTTATTTAGATTTTCTTCATTATAAAATAAACCCTTGATTAAGGCTGGAAAAGAAAGATTGTATGGATAAGAAACTGCATCAGGCATCCTAATTTCTATATATTTTTTAACCCTAACATCAGGAAAAACTATAGAAAGAGCGTGGAAAATCATCTCATCAGAAAAATCTTTATCCATTATTTTTTCAAATTTTGTATTCCCCTTATAAACATCTTGTCCATCTTCATGAACAAAAATTATATCAGTGTTTAAAATTTTTTCTGCATATTTTTCATAAGACATATCCTCATCAAAGGCAAAATCATAAACGCCCGTCCTATTTTTGTCACAAGCTTCCCAAATTTCTTGGCGAAGATTTTTATTTTCATAAGGCTTTCCTTGGAAAATATAGGCGTTATCATAAAGAGTGTACATAAAAGGAGAAAGAGCATTTGCCACGAAAAATTTCTTTTTAAAATCTTCTTCATCTGAAAAATCTATGGCAGATTGAACACTTGCAGTTCCTCTCATCATATTTAAAGCATATTTTCCACCAAATTCAGTAAAATATTTTTGCATATATTTGTACCTATCTTTTGGAATAATATTCAAATCCATTATTTTTGATTTTGGATGATAGCCCAAGGTTTCAAGATATTGATTTTTTTCATCAAAAATCGGAACAATTTCTCCCATAATTTTTTTATAAGAATTATCCAAATCATTTATATTTTTTTTAGCATCAATTGCAAGTTCAAATTGACCAGCAGGCTCAAGATTTACAGCAATATCTTCTTTTCTAAGACCAAGAATATATCCATCTTCCTCGTTTGTCACAGAAAAACCCATACCCTTTAAATCTTTCAAAGTACTGCCCACGCCCTTTTCTCCAAAATAATCATAAGAAAAAAGCTCATCCTTATCTATAACAAAATGCTCCATTTCTAGACCAATTTTAAATTTTTCCTTTTGGCTTTCGCCAGATTTTATATATTCAACAATTTTATCTTTTTTTTCTTGATAATTCACAACATCCTCCAATTTCTAGACATTTTTCTACTTTTAATATACCCTTTTTACTTTAATAATAAATTTGCCTATATTTAACTTAATAATTTATATCAAAAGCAAAATAATTTTAAATATTTTATCTTTTTCTTGTAAATGTATATAATATAATTAAGAAAAAATCAAAAATTTTTACGTGATTATATTTAATAAAAATATAATTTAAATAGTAAAAAAGGAGGAGATATGAAAAAGAAATTAGCACTAATTTTTACTATGGTTTTAATCTTTTCATCTTGCGCCGGAAAAACTATAAAAAATAATCAAAAAGAACCTGAAACAAAAAGCCAAACAAAAGAAACTCAAAAATTAGAAGAAGATAATTCAAACGAAAAAGTTTCTCAAAAAACAGAAAAAGACAATGTAGATAAAAAAATCGCAAAAGATAAGACAGACCAAAGCGAAAATCAAAAAACAAATACTACCAATAATCAAAATAATTCAGAAAACAAAACTCAAACTGTACCAACTCCTAGCCAAAAAAAATCTTATGTAACATTTACAAATCCTGACCTATCAGATAATTCTAATAATTATCCTGAAGTTTTAAACGATTTAAATGGAAAAGAATTTCGATTTTCATCTGGAGCTGGCGGTTGGTGGACTATATTGAATTTTACAGAAAACGGCAATTTTACAGGTGTCTATAAAGATTATGATGCTGAGAGTGTAGCTGTTTGTGAATTTAATGGAAAATTTTCAATTGATTCAAAAGTAGATGAAACTTCCTATACTTTAAGACTTGATAGAGCAGAAATAAATAGTCCAGTAAACACTGAAGAAGTTCAAAATATTGATGGACAAGATATGACAGTAAAATATGTCGATCTTCCTTACGGATTTGAAGCAAGTGAAGAAAATATTCATTCTTTCCAAGATAAATTCACCTTATACCTCCCTTTAAGAAAAAGATCAGAAATGAGTGATGATGTAAACTACTGGTTAGATATAACTATTAATCCATTTATAGAAAAAGACATAAGTAGAGTTTACATACTTGTAAACGAAATAAATCAATTTCCTTTCAGAGAACAAGTAAAATAATGAAAGCATATTATAAAAAAGATAAATTTATTTTTGAAATTGAATATAATGAAAAAATTGAAAAAATTACTTTGGTTGATAAAGAAAAGTCTGGCAAAAAATCTTTTGTTTCAAATTTTGCTTTTGAAGAAATTTCTGCCTTTCTTGATGGGAATTTAAAAAAATTTTCTTTTGAAATAAATCCTCAAGGGACAGATTTTCAAAAAAAAGTTTGGAGAGAAATTGAAAAAATCCCTTATGGAAAGACTATAACTTATAAGAAAATTGGCGAAAAAATAAATTCTAAGGCCTACCAAGCTATTGGCTCTGCTTGTGGAAAAAATCCGATTTTATTAAGAATTCCCTGCCACAGAGTTGTAGGGAAAAATAATTTGGGCGGATTCTTTTATGGACTTGATTTGAAAAAATATTTATTGGAGCTTGAAAAAAATGTAAATGAATTGTAATAGGAATTTTTCTTAGGAAATTTTAATAGCTTAGGCTTTTTAAAATTTCCTAAGATTTTTTTCTTTTAATATTTCTATAATTTTTTCCAAAAAATTTACTTTGAACTTGGCTCTATCATATTATAACAATCTCTGATTTTCCCAGTTTTTTTCAATTTTTCAAACATTTCCAAAACATCTTTTGACTCAAAAAGTCTTTTTTCAAAAGCATTGTAATCTTTTTTTTCAAAAATTTTCTTAAAATATTCAAATTCATAAAAATACAAATCTTTTTCTTTTTTTATATCAATAATTTCAAGCTTTCCATCTGAAAAACATTCAATTTTTTCTGCCTCTTGAATATTTCCCAAAACTTTTATATAGCCTTCTTCGCCTTGGATTATTATATAATTTTCACTTTTACTGTCTTTGGCATTGGTAAATGATACAGAAAAATCTCCATAAGAGATCAAACCTTGCCCTGCAATATCAACGCCGTATGGATTTATATTTCCAAAATATGAATAATCTTTTCCTTTTCCAAAAAGTTCATAAATCAAATGCAAATTATAAATTCCAAGATCTGCCAAAGCTCCTGCAGAAAATTCGCTTTTAAAAATATTTTCAACAACTCCTTCTTTATATTTATCAAATCTTGATGAATATTGGGAATAATTAATCATACAAGTGGAAATTTTTCCGATTTTTCCCAAAAGATTTTTTAAAAGCTCAAGGCTTGTCAAATATTTTATGGAAATCGCCTCAAATAAAAACAAATTTCTTTCTTTTGAAATTTTTATTAAATCATCAAGCTCTTTTGTATTGGTAAAAAATGGCTTTTCACAAATCACATTTTTATTTGCCAAAAGACACATTTTTGCCTGCTTATAATGCAAAGAATTTGGACTTGCTATATAAACAAAATCGATTTTTGGATCTTCGAGCATTTTTTTAAGATCATCAAAAGATTTTTCCGCCCCAAATTTTTCTTTCAAATAATCAGCCTTTTCAATAGACCTAGAATAGGCTCCATAATAATCATATCCGTCCATTTTTACCACTGTTTTCAAAACATTTTCAACTATGAAATTTGAACCTATGCTCACAAAATTAATCATATAACCCCCTATTTTTTACCCTAATATAAAAAATAATTATAGAAATTAAATAACACATTATAAATAAATATTTCAAAGAAGATCTTTTAAAGACTAAACTTATTAATAAATCAATAAAAAAAGATGGAAGAATTGATTTGATATAGGTTTTTCCTATATATTTATCTCCAACCATTGATTTTGGATATTCTGTAAATATAGGCTTATTATGAAATAACAAAACTATATTCTCACTTGCCAATGTAGCAAGAATTAAAATTATAATATCAAAAAAATCTTTGATACCTACTAATTTATATTTTAACAAAAAACTAAGTAGGAAAACCAAAATTACTAGCACACCTGTAAGAAAAATTGTGAATAAATTTTTACTTAAAATATATGATAGAATATTATTTTTATTAAGCTTTTTCTTATCCTCAAAATAAATTTCGTCCGAAAGACAAGCCTCTCTAAAAATAAGGGAGGTCAAAAGAGAAATAAAAAAATAAAATAAAAATATTAGACCTCCTCCATTTATCAACAATTTCAAAGATAGATATACCATAGCTAAAATTGTAAAAATAATAAAAATTAATTTTTCATCAAAATATTTTTTGAATGTATCTTCTAAAAACATAAAGCCTCCCGATAAATTTCTACCCAAAATTTGGGTAGATAAATACAAGGAGGTACTATGAAATATTATTTATTGATTGGCTTATTAGTATGGATTATCTTTATCAAATCCATACAAAATAAAATAATTACTAAGACCATGTTTTTACCAATATATTATTTTATTTGCCTAGGACTTTTTTTGATTTTATTTTTGATAATTTACAAATTTTCTTTTACTTTTCTAGATTTTTCCATAATTTTTTTGATAAGTTTTGGATTTTTCTTATCCTTAAAAAGTAAAGGAGTTACAAAAAATTCTATTATTATTTTTGAAAAAATTCCTGTTTTCCCAAAATTTATAAAGTTTAAAGACATAAAAAATATAGAAACTATAGAAAATTCAAAATATCCAAAGTGTAGAATTTGGGCTTATGGAACTTTTTATGATTTTTACTTTAAAGATTACAAATATATAGTGATTTTTAAAAATATTTTTGAAAATTACATAGATCATAAAATTTAATCTAGTATATGATTAAAAATCTTAAATTTAAAGCCTAGGTAAAATAAGTTAGCATTATACAAAATATAATTTTATTTTACATAAGATATAAATATCTAATAAAATTTATAAATTTCAACTATGTAAAATAAAAAGATTAGTTCAAATTTTAAAATTTTTCTATTATTGCCTCGACATTATAAATTCAAATAAAACAAATTTATGTGATCAGAATTCTTATATTTAAATGAATAATTTTTTACAACAGACATTTATTTTTACATTTTACACTAATCAGTTAATAAAAAACTTTTATAATTTTTAGTTTTAACTATAAGCTCAACATTTATTTTCATAATGATTTTACAAGTTTCATTTTTCCAAATATCAAATTTAAAATATAAGTTTTAAAGATTTAATAATAGAAAAAATTTTTATAGCTTAGATTTTAAAGTTTATCCCTATTCATATTGATTTCATTGGTTTTTTTATATTTTCGTAGAGAAGTTTCTTCATCCATTTATTTTAAAATTTTAAATGATAATGCAAATCATTCTTGACATTTATTATTTTTATTGCTAATATTTAGTTGTCGATAGTTAATTAACTAAAAATACAAATTTATAAATTAAATAATAAGGAGAATAAAATGAAAAATAAAAAATCACTTAGTTTAATTGCCCTTTTATCTTTGGGCCTTGTTATGACAGCTTGTCAAAAAGATCAAAAAAATGATGAGACTTCAAGTTCAAATGTTTCTCAAGAAATGAAAAAAGATGATGCTTCAAATGTAAGCGATTCTTCTTCAAATATTGAAGAGAAAAAAGAAGATTCAGCAGAGGTAAGTCTTTCTGACTGGGAAGGCGAATGGAATGATATGGGCGGATATCTTGACAAAGATGAAGTTCAAAGTGCTTTTAAAACTTTAGCTGAAAAAGAAAAAGTTGATGAAAAAGAAGCTAAAGAAAATTATTTAAAGAAAAGAAAATGTGATTTTGGTGGTCTTGAAATAAAAGATAATAAAATCAAATTCTTAAAAGATTTCCCTGATAAAAAAGGTGAAGTTATCGGTGAAAGCGAATATAAATATGTTGGAAAAGAAGAAGTTGAACATGGTGGCCATAAATTAGAATGGGATATTTTTGAAGCTGTAAATGATGATGCGCCTTATAAATTTATTCTTATGATGCCAATTCACGGAGAAGAAAGCCTAACACATTTCCACATGAGATATGGCGATGACAAAGATAAATTATTAAAAGATGAAGGATGGTTCCCTACTTTTGTAAAACCAAACACAACTGATGCACAAATAATTGATGAAATTACTGAATAATTTATGTGGGTTGAAATTTTTCAACCCTCTTTCTAAGGAGGAAGAATGAAAAAAAGATATATAAGTTTTTTTGTTTTCTTGCTTTTTCTTTTTAGCTCTTGTGCAAACAAGAATGAACACTCTTCCGATAAACCTTTGGTTTATACTTCCTTTTATCCTGTTTATGAAATGACAAAAATGATTGGTGATGACACGATAGATGTAGAATCTTTTATGCCCCTTGATAAGCAACCTCACCTTTGGGAGCCAAGTCCTAAGGATATGAAAAAGCTAGCAAAGTGTGATCTTTTGGTTGTAAATGGAGCTAACATGGAACCTTGGCTTGATAAGGTTAAGGAAAATTTACCAAATCTTGATATTTTAAAATTATCCGATTCTGTTGATCTTATTACTTATAAGGGAGCAGCAGCTATTGGTGATTTTCAATATATGTCTAAAGTAAATTTAAAAAAAGGAAAAAATAAATTTGATTTTGGTCACACTCATGAAGATATGATGAGGGTTGCCTTTATAAAAGATGATGGTACTCGTGGAGAAAATTTGGTAAAAAAATGTAAAGATATAATGAGCCAAAAGGGAGAGTTGATTCATCAAAAAGAAACTTTCGATCTTGAAGAAGGAAAGGTTTATGGACTTGAAATGGGACATGAATCTGGAGAAATTTTCTTTAATATTCCAAAAGATGGAGATTATATTTTTATAAGCGACAGGATAAGTGAAGATCTTCTTCCATATAATTTGGTTGGAAGTAATGGTAAATTTTTAAAAGATGAAAAAAAGGAAGAACCTTTGATGGAAGGTTCATCTTCTGGATTTGATAAAATAACTTATGATCCCCATTCATGGTTATCTATTACCAATGCAAAAAAATATTTGAATGCTATCAATGAAAAATTAACCGAAAAATATCCGAAAAACGAAAGAATTTATAGGAAAAATAAATTAAAGTATGTTGATAAACTTACTGATATTGATGCAAAATATAAGGAGAAATTTTCAAAAATTGATAAAGATAAGAGAAATTTCTTGGTAATTCATTATGCCTATGCTTATATTGCAAGAGATTTTGATTTGATTCAATATCCACTTCAAGGTCTAACAAGTTTAGAAAATCCTAGCCTTAAAACTATAAAGAAAGCCATAGACTTTTCTGAAAGCAAAAATATTTCCACAGTTTTTTATGAATATGGACAAAATCCAAAACAAGCTCAGGCTTTGGCTGAAGAAATTGGTGGAAAAATCTCTCCTCTTGCTTCTATGGAATATGTTAATAAGGAACAGGAGAAAGGTAAACTTAATTATATTGATCTTATGGAAATGAATCTTGAAAATCTCTACAAATCTATGACTGAGGAGGAAAATAATGAAAGCAGTGTCAATAAATAATTTGAATTTTTCTTATTCACAAATTCCTGTTTTAAAAAATTGCAATTTGAATGTTGATGTCGGTGAATTTACGGTAATTCTTGGTGGAAATGGTTCAGGTAAATCAACTTTAATAAAACTTATGCTTGGAGAATTAAAAAATAATAGTGGAGAAATTAAAATTCTTGGCAAAAATATTGAAGATTATGTTTCTTTTAAAGACATTGGATATGTCCCACAAATAAATATAGTAAATAAAATTGCCTTTCCTATAACTTGCCTTGAACTAGTTTCATTAAATCTTTACGAAGAATTTGGTCTTATTAAAATCCCCAAGAAAAATCATTACCAAAAAGCAAAAGATATACTAAAAAAAATGGGTATGGAAAATTATATCAACACTCCTGTAAATGAATTGTCAGGAGGTCTTGCTCAAAGGGCAATGATTTCAAAAGCTATGATAAATGATCCAAAAATTTTAATTCTTGATGAACCGACAGCAGGAGTTGATAAGTATTCTAAGGACCATTTTTTTGAAACAATAGATTTTCTTTCAAAAAAATTTAATGTAACTATAATTATGGTTACTCACGAATTAAAAGAAATGGAATCTTTAAATATTAAAATGACAAAATACGAAATGATAGAAGGGAGTTTAAAAAAATGCTAGAATTTGCTTTTATGAGAAAGGCACTTCTTTTGGGATTTTTACTTTCTATTATGATTCCTATAATAGGAATTGTAATGGTAAATAGAAAAACTTCCATGATAGGTGATGCCCTATCTCACACAGCTCTTGCTGGAGTTGGAATGGGATTAATATTAGGTTTTGATCCTCTTTTGGGATCGTCAATTGTTTGTATTGTAGCTGCCTTTTTGATAGAACTTATAAGAAAAAAACTTCCCCAATATGGAGATATGGCAACAGCAGTTATTATGAGTACTGGTTTAGGAATTGCAGCCATTCTTTCAGATTTTGCTCCAGGTGGAAATTCTTTTGAATCTTACCTTTTCGGATCAATTTCATCAGTTACAGATAGAGATATAGTAAATACAAGTATTGCCTTTATTTTGGTTTTAATATTATCAATTTCAAGATATTCATCTCTTTTAGCTATAGCAATAGATCCAAATACAGCTAGGCTTTCTGGAGTAAAAGTAAAAAGACTTGATGCATCTTTTACTCTCCTTGCAGCCATAACTATAGCCTTGTCTGTAAAAATAATTGGAGCTTTAATGGTTACAAGCTTAATAGTTTTACCAGTAGCAACAGCCTTAATTATTGCTAAAAGTTATAAACAAACATTTTTTATAACAATTACACTCGGCGTAATCTATATGATGCTTGGTATTATTCTAAGTTATCAATTCGATATAAAACCCGGTGGAGCAATTGTTGTAAATGCAATAATAGGAATGTTAATATTTGTTTTATATAAAAAGTTAAGAAAAAATAAAGTATAAAAATTGGGCTTTTACAGAATCTTATATTTTGTAAAGCCCATTTTAAATTTAAAAATTTCACTTAAATTCAATTCGATTTTATAACTTTAATAAAATTAATATTTTAAATATAGATTAAATTGATTTATAAATATTTTTTTGATAAAATACCTATATGTTGTGCGAATGTTTTCTAAAGGAGATTTCTTATGAAAAATTTTATGAAAATAATACTCTTATCAATCATAGTTATCATAGTTATCATAATTATTCTTTTTATTATCTCCATTATTACTTATTATTCTTTAAAATAATTACAAGGAGCTTTAATGAAAATAAAAATCAAATTATTACTTCTTATAAGTCTATTTTATATATTTGTAGGATGTAATATCATAAAAAATGGAAAAAAATTTTCTGACGAAGAAATAAAAAAAGACGCTTTTATTATGTATAATCCTAAAAAAGAAAATGCAAAAAGCATTGAAACTTACAAGCCTTCTATGGCTGATGAGCTTTTTGAAGATACTTATGCTTACAAAATTTATGAAAAAAATAAGGAAAATCTTGGCAAAACTCGTGATATTCTTATGGAAGAATGCATCGATTACGCAAATAATTTGTATTTTATTTTTAGCTCTGATCTTGAAAAAATCAAAAAAATAAGGGAAGTCTTAGGGCTAATTTGACTAATGAAAACGGCGAAGAATCTATCGAAAAAAGTTTATACGAAACTCAGCTTTTGGCAATTTGTGACACTTCTTCCAAACTTTATTATGCAATAAATGATTTAAAAGTTGTAAATGATTTGATGGGAAATTCCTCTGATGATTTAAAAATTTATACAAAAGATTTTGTTGAAAAAAACGGGGAAAGTTTGCTTGATGACCAAATGAAAAATTTTGGTTTTGCTTATAATGATAAGGCTAAAGAAACTATAGAAAATCTTATAATTTCCTATCTGAATGAATTTAAAAAAGATCTCCCTCACAAAGACGGAGATAAGACAAATATAAAAATCGAAAAAGAAGTTAAGCTCAGCATGGAAAAGCTTGAAATTTTAGAATATTTTGATGATTTAGAAAAAGCTTTGAGAAAAACTTATAAGGAAAATTAAAAAATTAATAATTTCAATCAAAAAGGCTCAAAATGAATTTTCATTTTAAGCCTTATTTTTTATCCCAAAACTTCTGATTTTTCTTTTATTTTTTCTTTTTTGTTGGCAAAATTTATTTTTCCTTCTTTTACTGTAAGGTTAATTTTCATATCTTTTGATAATTTTCCTTCCAATATTTCTTCTGCCAATTGGTTGTCGATTTTATTTGTGATATGACGTTCAAGTGGTCTTGCTCCGTATTCTTTTGAAAATCCGCCTTCTGAAAGTAAATCTACAACTCTCTTGTTGTAATTTATTTCTATTCCAAGATTTTTTAATCTTTCTTTTGTTTCTTCAAGTAAAATTTTTGTAATTTCTTTGATGGCGTTCTTATCAAGTGAGTTGAACATTATTATATCGTCAAGTCTGTTTAAAAATTCTGGAGCAAAGGCGTTTTTTATTGCCTTATTTATTATTTCCTTATTTGAATCATCTATTTCTTTTTCCACATCTCCAGTTCCAAATCCAATTTTTGGGTTTTGATTTAAAGATGATACTCCAACGTTACTTGTCATAATTATTATTGTATTTTTAAAATCTACAGTTCTTCCTTGACCATCTGTCAAACGTCCATCATCAAGAATTTGTAAAAGCAAATTGAAAATATCTGGATGGGCTTTTTCAATTTCGTCAAATAAAATTACAGAATATGGATTTTTTCTTACAGCTTCTGTAAGTTGGCCCCCTTCTTCGTAACCAACATATCCTGGAGGAGATCCAACAAGTCTTGACACGGCGAATTTTTCCATATATTCACTCATATCCATTCTGATTAGATTATCCATATCTCCAAACAAATTTTTTGCCAAAGATTTTGCAAGATATGTTTTTCCAACTCCTGTTGGCCCTACAAAAATAAATGAACCTATCGGTTTTTTTGGATCTTTTAGGCCAACTCTTGCTCTTTTTATAGCGTGAGAAATTTTATCAATAGCCTTATCTTGACCTATAACTTCTTTTTTAAGGTCAATATCAAGATCCATATATCTTTGTTTTTCGTCTTCTGTTAATTTTGTTATTGGAACTTTTGACCAAGATGAAACAATTTTTGCAACTTCATCAAAAGAAATTTTTAAATCTGTTTTGTTTTCTTCTTTTTCTTTTTCAAGCTTTTCGCGAGTTTCATTTATTTGATCTCTTAGGCTTGCGGCTTTTTCAAAATTTTGCTCGTTTATAGCCATATTTTTTTCTTCAATGAGCTTATCTAAGATTTCTTTTTTTGAAACTTGATTTTTATTTTCCTTATAATTTTTAATTCTTTCTTTTGAACAAGCCTCATCAATTACGTCAATTGCCTTGTCTGGCAAAAATCTGTCTTGAATATATCTTTGTGATAAATCTACAGCAGCTTTTATGGCCTCTTCTGTAATTTCCACCTTGTGGTGGTCTTCGTATTTATCTTTCAATCCTTCAATTATTTTTATTGTGTCATCTTTATTTGGCTCTTCTACATGAACTGGTTGCATTCTTCTAGTTAAAGCTTGGTCTTTTTCTACGTGCTTTCTATATTCATCAATTGTTGTAGCACCAATAATTTGAATATCGCCTTTGGCAAGAATTGGTTTTAAAATATTCGCTGCATCCATAGAGCCTTCACTTGCTCCAGCTCCCAAAACCATGTGAAATTCGTCAATAAATAAAACTACATCTTCTCTTTGTTCAAGTTCTCCAAATAATTTTTTAAGTCTATCTTCAAAATCTCCACGATATTTTGTTCCTGCAATCATACTTGCAAGATCAAGAGAAACAATTGTTTTTTCTTTCATAACAAAAGGAACTTTTCCATCAACAATTCTTTGGGCAAGTCCTTCGATTATGGCAGTTTTTCCAACTCCTGGATCTCCAATCAAAATCGGATTGTTTTTTGTTCTTCTTAAAAGAATTTGAATAACTCTTTCAACTTCATCTTCCCTTCCAATAACTGGATCAATTTTTCCAGCCTCTGCCATTTCATTTAAATTTTTGGCGAATTTTTTTAAATTTTCGCTCAAATTATTAGATGTATTTGAAGATTTTTCTTCCTTTTGCAAACGAACCAAATTGTCTCTGATAATTTTTTTATCAAGACCTGACAACATAAACATTAAATTTGTAAATGAATCGTCGTCATTTAAAATTGCAAGAAGAACATCTTCTTCGCTTGCAGAAACTTTTTTTCTTTTTTGAGCAAAAAGTCTTGCCCTATCAAAAATTTGTCTTACTTTATTAGAATATTCCTTTGCAGGTCTTACAGCAGAGCCTTTGCCAATATTATTTATTACAATTGACCTTAAAAGTTCGTAATTTGCACCAGCTTCTTCCAAAGCCTTTGTCGCAAGAGAACCTGTTTTCATAAGAGCCAAAAGCAAATGCTCAACTCCTATATAATCGTGGCTAAGAGAATAAGATTCCCTTCGAGCCTGACCTGTTAGCCTATTTAATTTGTTATTTTCCATTATCTAGCCTCCATGTACGAATTTAAAAATTCATATCTTTCATTGTCACGGTTGCCCTTGTACTTATCCTTTGTAATATTGAAAATCAAATACTCAATTTCTTGATTTGATAATTTTGTTTTAAAACCCAAAATATTATATTTTTTTAAATCATAAAGACAATTGACCATAGCAGTCATTGTCTTTAAATTTTTGCTTTCCAAATTATCTTCCAAAATTTTTATAGAATCTTTTATGTCTTCATCATTTAATCCGTTTAAAGATTGGAAATCTCTCCTAAATCTTCTCTCATTTCTAACAATTGTATCTAAAATATTTTCAAAATTTTCCAAATATTCGTCCGTTTTCTCCCTATAATTTCCGAAATTTTTCAAAATATAAATATCATCGTCATAGGATTTAAAATATTCTGGAACAAATCTTGTAAGATAAATTCCATCATGAGCAAGACTTGATTTTAAAGTTAGATATGCTTGGGTATTATCCAAAAGTCCAAACAAAAATAATTTAAACCTTATTTCAATTCCATTTCCACAATCTCTACCAAAACTTGTCAAATATCCATATTGAGGAGAAAAAGAAAAATCAAATTTTTTATCCAAATCTTCTTCAATTTCCATCGCCCTTTCATAAGCAAGCTTGATTTCTTCTCCAAAATTTGAAATATTTATAGAAATATGGTCTTTATTATTTATAACAAGAATATAATCATCCTCAAAAACAAAGCCAATCACAGCTTCTTTATTTTTTGAATCTTCTGTAATTATTCCTGCATTAATAAGTTTATTTAAAGTATTTTCATCTATCTCATCTAAAAGTATCAATTCATCCCCATAAATTTCCCTAAATTTTTCAATAATTTCTAGAGAATCTTTTTCCGAAAGACTTATGGGAAAATTATATCCTTCAATATTTCTTTTCAAAGATAAGTTGTTTTCAAGTATTATGTCCTTATAATAATCTATCAATTTCTCACCTTCATATTCAATTCATCTATTTTTTCTTTAAGATCTTGAGCCTTTTCAAAATCTTCAATCTCAACTGATTTTTGCAACTGTTCTTGCAAATTTTTAATTTTTATTGCCACTTCTCTGAAATCTCTGTGTTTTTTTGGAAATTTTCCGTCATATTTTTTCAAATTATTTACAGCCTTCAAAATTTCTACCGTAAGTTTTTTGTCGATTTCATAGCAATAAGGACATCCAAAAACTCCACTTTTTATATTTGTCAAAGAATTTCCACACTTTGGACAAGTTTCTTCTTTTAATGATGAAAAATAATCATAAGAAAAATTATTTTTGGAAATTTTGTAATCATAATAAGAATCGATAATTTGGTCAAGGCTTGGAACAAATTTATCTACCAAGCTTTTCCAATCAAAATTATTTATATCAATATCTTTTTCATTTCCATCAAAAAGAAAATTTCCTTCGCCTTTGGATAATTTTTCCATACAATCATTGCACAAGTGGAAATCATGTTCTATGCCATTTATAATTGCTTTTACAGTTACATTTGCTTCGTTGTCGCATCTGTCACACTTCATAATTAACTCCTTATTAGAAAGCTCAGTAAAATATTTTTTACTATATCATGCCTTACTAAATTTCTCTTATTTTTTTCTACATTCATAAGGGACTTGTCAAGGATAGCGTAAACTGCAATTCCCAATTCATTTTCGTCCATATATCCCTTGTTAAAAAGTTCCGTAAAAAAACTTTTTGCCCTTTCCTCAGTTAATTCTTTATCTAAATTTTTAATAATATATTTTATATAATCATCTTCATCTTCAACTATAGTAATAATTCTTATAAAGCCGTTGCCGCCTCTTTTGCTTTCAATTAAATATCCATTGTATGGAGTAAATCTTGTAGAAAGCACATAATTAATTTGACTAGGAGAGCACTCAAACCTTGTTGCCAAATCATTTCTTCCAATTTCTACAAAACCATCTTGAGTATCTTCCAAAAGAGCTTTCAAGAATTTTTCTATATCAGACGTTAGTCCTGCCATAGATTTACCTCGATTTCTTTGACTTTCTCTGACCTTTCAAATAATAAATAAAGATTCAATTCGAATCTTATTTTTATTGTACACTAAAATAGTAGAGATTCAAGAATATTGATATGCAATAAAAATATAAAAAACAAGGCCAAATATTTTAAAATATTTTAGCCTTGTTAATTTTTTTAATCATCTCGCCTATTGCCAAACAAAATCCAAAGTCTTAAAAATTGTAAAGCAGTAGAAATTGTAGCTGCCACATAAGTTAAAGCTGCAGCTTTTAACATATCTTTTGCATAATCATTTTCGACACCAACGAGCATGCCCGATTCATTTAAAACTTTCAAAGCCCTTCTTGATGCATCAAATTCTACAGGAAGAGTAATAATTTGAAAAATCAAAACAAAAGAAAATAAAAATATTCCAATGCTAATTAATTTTCCCATAGAAAGAAAAATTCCCAACAAAATCATAGGAAAAGATAATTTTGATCCAAGATTTACAGCAGGAACTATATAAGATTTTATTTTTAAAGGAATATAACCTTTTTTATATTGGATAACGTGACCGCACTCATGAGCTGCAACTGCAAGAGATGCAATTGAAGTGTCAGTCATAGAAGTTTCTGATAAGGCAATTTCTTTATTAATCGGATTAAAATAATCAGACAAGGATCCCCTAACCTTTTTAATAGAAATATCATTGTAAGAATTTGTAGATAAAATATATCTTGCAGCATCAAAACCTGTTATAGATTTTTGAGTTTTTATTTTTTTATACTTATCAAATTTTCTTTGAATATTAGCTTGAGCCAGACTACTAATAAGAAGTCCAATGAGAACCAAAATATAAGTTCTGTCAAAATAAAACATAATTTTCTCCTTTTATTTTTTTCAATATACTACAGGGATTTTTTATTTCAATTGGTAAAAAAATAAAACACAAGGAAATTAGAAATTTAAAATATAAAGTTAATAAAAAGAGCTCTTGATTTAAATATGCAAAAAATCAAATAAAATCTTTGAAAATTTTTGGCAAAATAAAAAGACCCCTTTGGGCCTTTTTATAATATAGAAAAGAATAAGTTAGTCCTAGTTTTCTATAGGGAAAACTATAAGGAATTAATAATGAAAAACCTAGCTATTTACTAGCTAATATTATTATAGCATGATTTTTTAAAAATGCAAACTTTTTTCACGAATTTTTACATCCTTTTGTTTTCAATATTTATAAGATAAATTTTCGTTTTCCTATCTTGATTTTTATTTATATTTGTCAACTTCTTTTTGAAGCTTATCTGCATGATCGCTATCTCCTAATAATACCAAAGTATCATCTTTTTCGATTTTCCAATTTGCTTCTGGATTTATTATTAATTCTCCATCTCTTTTATAAGCTATTACCATCATTTTATATTTTTTTCTAAAATCTATTTCTTTTAGAGATTTTCCTACAAGCTCGTCGTAGGCTTTTAATTCTATCATAGAATAATCGTCTGAAAAATGGAAAAATTGAAGGAGATTTGATCCTGCTATGCTTCTTGCAAGTTTTTCTCCCATATCAATTTCTGGAAAAATTATTTGATCTGCTCCAATTTTTTTCAAAATTCTTGCGTGATTTGTTGATGTTGCTTTGGCTATAATTTTTTCTACATTATGGTCTTTGGCAAATAAAGTTGCAGCCATTGACGCCTCAAGACTTTCTCCTGTTGCAATTACTGCCACATCAAAATTTCCCATTCCTAATTCTTCAAGGGCCTTGTCATTTGAAATATCACATTGAACGGCGCTTGTTACTTTTCCTGAAATATTTTGAACTAAATCGTAATCTTTGTCGACAGCCATAACTTCTAATCCATCTTCAAAAAGTTTTGTCGCAACTCTTTCCCCAAATCTTCCGATTCCTAAAACTATTACACTTTTTATCATTTTTTTCTCCTAACCTATACTAATATTTGCTTCTGGAAATCTTATATATTTTGTTTTTGATTTAAGTCCAATTGAATAAGCCATAGTCATTGGACCAATTCTTCCTAGATACATACTTATTGTTATTAAAATTTTTCCAAGTGTTGACAAGTCCCCTGTGATTCCTCTACTTGCTCCAACTGTTGCAAAGGCTGATGAAACTTCGTAAGAAATATCAATTACTTTAAAATTTTCGCTCAATGACAAAATAAAAATAACTATAAATATAAGTCCCAAATAAACCATTATAATCGCAAGTGCCTTTCTAATGATTTTTGGTTCTATATGTTTTTTAAAAATAGTAACTTCATCTTCTTGTTTAAAAATTGAAATTGTTGATAAAATCAAAACTCCAAAAGTTGTTGTTTTTAACCCACCAGCAGTTGATCCTGGAGAACCCCCTATTACCATCAAAATTATCAAAAGCAAAACACTTGTATCGTGCATTTGATTTAATTTTACAGAATAAAATCCCGCAGTTCTTGCAGAAATTGATTGAAAAGCTGATTGCATTATGGAATTTTTAAATCCTTCTTTGTACAAAACTCCACCAACTTGACTTTCAATCAAATAAAAAGCAAGAGTTCCAATCACAATTAAAAAAGCACTAATTATCAAAACTAATTTGGCGTGAGTAGATAATTTTTTGAAAGATCTTTTCCTAAAAATTTCCGCCGTAACCATAAAACCAAGTCCACCAATTACAATCAAACTCATCAAAGTAAGATTAACCAAATTATCATTTCTGTATGGATAAATCGAATCTCCCAAAAGATCAAAACCTGCATTACAAAAAGCAGAAATCGAATGGAAAATCGAATACCACCAGCCCTTTGCCATACCAAAAATCGGAACAAAGCGAAGGGACAAGAAAAATGCTCCCAAAAATTCCACAAAAAATGTAAAAACCAAAACATATTTGAATAATTTCATAATTCCTTGTAGGGTATCAATATTTAATTGCTCTTTTAAAATTTGTCTTGACTTTAATCCTATTTTTTTTCTTAAAAGTAAGGGAAAAAGTGTAGCCAAAGTCATTACACCAAGTCCTCCAATTTGAATTAAAAACAAAATCAAAAGATGGCCGTAAGAATTCCAATGCTCTGCAGTGTTAACGGTGGTAAGTCCTGTTACGCAAGATGCTGATGCCGCTACAAAAATCGAATCAACTAAATTTGTAGCCTTGCCACTTCTTGTAAAAATCGGCAAAGATAAAATACATCCTCCAATAATAATCAAAATTGCAAAACCCAAAGTCAAATACAAGGGTGGATTTGATGTAATTTTATCTGATAATTTTTCCAAAAAATTTTGTTTATTTTTACTAATATTTCTCATTTTCTTTCCTTAAATAAAACCAATAAATTTAAAGCCTATTTTAAAGCTTATCTCATCTAATTTTATACCCTAGATTATAAATGTCAACACAAAGACAAAAGACTTTACAAATAATTTATTTTTTTGTTTTATATTATTTTTGAGGGTATAAATTAAAAAAGCAGATTGGAGTTTTTTATGAAAAAATATTATTTTAAGGAAAAATTTTTTAAAATTACAGATAAGTATCCGATTTTAGATGAAAACGGAAAGGAAGTTTTCTTTTTTGACCAAGATTTTAAATTCGTAGGTTATGAGGCGAAATTAAAAGATATGGATGGAAATATTTTATTTAATATTTCCAAAAAAATTCTTTCTTTTCTCCAAACTTATTATGTTGATTTTTGTGATGGAAGTCGTATGGAAATAAATCAAAAATTATCTTTTTTAAAAAGGAAAGTCGATGCTTTTTATGATGGAAAAGAATTAAATTTAAAAGGCTCTTTTATGGACCATGATTTTGAAGTTTATTACCAAAATAATTTGATTGCTGATATGAACAAGAAATTTTTTGCTTTTAGCGACCAATATGAGCTTACGGTTTATGACGAAAATTTTACTTTAGTTTTGATTGCCCTTTGTCTTTGCATAAATGAAATGAAAAATAGAGATGATGCTGCAGCTAACGCTTCAAATTAAAATTGATTTTTAAAATATTTAACATATAATTATATCAACAAGAGGGAGTAGCTTAATTATTCAATCGTCATTACGGTTTAACCCGGTTGAATAAACCACTTGGTAGCAAGACTTTTGGCGATGTGCCAGAAGTCTTTTCTTTTTGTAAAGAAAAAAATTAAAATAAAAAAATTTAAGGAGGTAGGAATGGACTATTTAGGTCAAAAAAATGAAATTGTAAAAAAACTTGACTCAGATAGCGCAAGAGGCTTGTCAAGCGAACTTGCAGCAAAACGTCTTGAAGAAAACGGCCCAAATAAAATTGAATCTAAGAAGAAAAAATCTCTTGGTAAAAAAATCGCCGAGCAAATCATTGATCCTATGGTAATTTTATTGATAGTTGCATCAATCGTTTCAGCTTTTACAGGCGATAAAGTTGAATGTTTTATAATTATTGCTATCGTTATTATCAATGCAATTATGTCAATTATTCAAGAAGGAAAAGCAGAAGATTCTGTTGAGGCCTTGCAAAAAATGTCATCGCCTGAGGCAAGCGTAATTCGTGATGGCAAAAAAATAAAAGTAAAAGCAGAAGAGTTAGTTGTGGGCGATGTAGTTGTAATTGAAACTGGCGATATTGTTCCAGCTGATATGCGTTTATTAGAATCATCAAATTTAAAAATCGACGAGTCTTCTCTTACTGGAGAATCTGTTGCAACAGAAAAAAATTCTGAAGCTGTTTATGATAGCGAAGTAGGAATTGGCGATAGGGAAAATTTTGCTTTCTCATCAACTATTGTAACTTACGGACACGCAAGAGGAATTGTTACTCAAACTGGTTCTGACACAGAAATGGGAAAAATCGCATCAAGCCTTCATCAAGTTGAAGATAAGGATACGCCATTACAAAGACAATTAAATAAATTATCAAAACTTTTGGCAATTCTTGTAGTTGTTGTTTGTATAATTGTATTTGTTGTTGGATATTTTAGAACTGGCGATTCACTTTTAGATAATTTAATGGTTGCAGTTTCCCTTGCAGTTGCAGCAATTCCTGAAGGACTTACAGCAGTTGTAACAATAGTTTTATCAATCGGTATGAACAGAATGGCAGAAAGAAAAGCAATTGTAAAATCTTTGGTTTCTGTAGAAACTCTTGGAGCTACAACAGCAATTTGTTCAGATAAAACAGGAACTCTAACTCAAAACGAGATGACCATTACAAAAATTTGGACAAATGAAAAAGAATATGAAGTTGAAGGAAGCGGATACGAACCAAAAGGTCACATAAAACTTGATGATGAAAAAATAGAAGATGAAGAAAATATAAAACTTCTAATGAAAATTTCGACTTTATGTAACGATGCTGATTTGGTTTTGGAAAATGACCAATATAAAATTATTGGAGATCCAACAGAAGGCGCTATGCTTACATTTTCTGAAAAATGGGGAATAGTTCAAGAAGATTTAGAAAAAAAACATCCAAGAATTGAAGAAATTCCTTTTGATTCTGACAGAAAAATGATGACAACCTTCCATAACGTCAAAGAAAATTATAAGGCAATGACAAAAGGTGCTCCGGATATAATAATTTCAAATTCTTCAAAAATTTTATTAAATGGAGAAATTGTCGATTTCACTGAAGATTTAAAGCAAAAGGCAATGGATGAAAATAAAAATCTTGCCAAACAAGCTCTTCGTGTAATGGCTTACGCCTTTAGGGAATTTGATTCAATAAAAAATGAAGATTTAACAAGCGAAAATATAGAAAAAGAAATGATCTTTGTTGGATTAACTGGAATGATTGATCCGCCAAGACCAGAAGCAAAAAAAGCTGTAGCAGAGTGCCACTCATCAGGAATTGATGTTTTAATGATTACTGGAGATTATTTAGAAACAGCCTTCGCCATAGCAAGAGATTTGGGAATTGCAGATTCAAAAGACCAAGCAATCGAAGGAAAAGAATTAAATAATATGACAGATGATGAAATTAGAAAAATCGCCAAAGAAAAAAGAGTTTTTGCAAGAGTATCTCCACAAAATAAAGTTCAACTTGTAAACGCCCTTCAAGAAAACGGCGAAATAGTTGCCATGACAGGAGACGGAGTAAACGATGCTCCAGCAATCAAAAATGCTGACATAGGAATTTCTATGGGAATTACAGGAACTGACGTTGCAAAAGATACAGCAAATATGATTTTGGTTGATGATAATTTTGCAACAATTGTAAATGCAGTCGAAGAAGGAAGAATAATTTTTGCAAATATTAGAAAATTTGTTTCATTCCTACTTTCATGTAACATAGCAGAAGTTTTGATTGTATTTTTGTCAATTTTATTTGGCCTACCTTCTCCACTTACACCAATCCAATTACTTTGGTTAAACCTAATAACAGATGCTTTCCCAGCCCTTGCCCTTGGCGTTGAACCAGGAGAAAAAGATATAATGCAAAGAGAACCAAGAGATCCAAAAGAATCAATAATTTCTGGAGATTTAAGAAATTCATTAATTGTTCAATCACTAGCGATTACATTTGCAGTTTTGATTTCTTATATAATAGGATTAAAATTAATCTTTCCAGGAAATATAGAAGGAGCTCACACAATGGTTTTTGCAACCTTAATTACAAGCGAGCTTTTGAGAGCATTTTCTGTAAGAAGTACAAAATATACTTTAAAAGAATTGGGAATTGGTTCAAACAAACAATTAATAAAAGCAAATATCCTATCATTCGCCCTACTTTTAATAGTAATGTACGTAGGACCATTAAGATTTTTGTTTGAATTAGAATTAATAACCTGGCAATGGATAATAATTTTAGCACTTGCCTTTATTCCATTAATTTTAGGAGAAGTTCACAAAATTAGTGCTAGAAAAAAATAAAATATTTTAAAAAGCAAGAGTTTTAATTCTTGCTTTTTTTTGGTTAATTAGTATAATGTAGTTACTAAGAGATATGAAAGTATACAACCAATCAAAAAAAGCAGGAGCGGCAACTCCTGCTTTTTTTTGCCTAATTATCGTCAATATATCTATCTAAAAATTTGCAAATATAGTGGCAAATTATACCTGCTAAGATAGAAAACACTAGAGATATGAACAAACCAATCACCCCCTAACTGTTACCAGTTTAGGTTGACGATAACAAAAATATTATATCATAATTTTTATTTCTCAGTTTTAGCATAAAAATTTTCATTGATTTTTTATTTTAAATAAGTATATTGTTTTTGAGTAAAAGAATATAGATTCATGGAATCAAAAAAGCAGGATGACAAATCTTGCTTTTTTTCTTATATCTTAGTATAATGAAAATGACTAAAGGAACATATAGTTCATTGTAAGACTAAAAAAGCAGGAGGGCCAACTCCTGCTTTTTTATTTGGCTAGTTATCACATTTGTCATCGGCATCTAACCATTTACAAATAAAATGACCAATTATATTTGTCAAAATGCCAATTATAAAGGAACATATATCTTTCATGTAAGCACCTCCATTCTGTTATCAGATTGGATGCGATAACAATGTAATTATATCATAATAATTTTAAAAATTAGAGGTAAATTTATGAGAAAAAAAGAAAAACAAAAATATTTCATGGAAAAAATTCACCAAATTTACAATGATAAAAATTTAAACTTAACTGAAACTTGTAGAAAAGAAATTTTAGACCAATATAAAGACTTATCAAATAATAAGACAAATATAAACTACGCATCATATAAGCTCTATCCATATTTAAGAGATGCCCTTTATGACAATAAGGATTCAAAACTTTTAGGTGATTTTATGAAAATAATTTTAAAATATAGGTGGAAGGCGTATTTTGCAATGATTTTACCTACAAAATTTTAATTTCAAAAAAGCAGGAGTATAAATTCCTGCCTTTTACAATTTAAAAATAACACCAAAAACTGCACCCATCCCTATTATTAATAGTGGATGGATTTTTTTGTATTTTCTTAATAAAAATAAAAATCCTAGAAACAAAACAAGCTGGATTATTTGAAATAAGTCTAGAAAATTTCCTGTTTTTTCATATAATTTTACATTAAATAAGGAAATTACCATAACATTTAGCATAGCACCCAAAATAAGTCCTGCCGTTGATGGTCTTATAAATTCAAAAGCATTTTTTACAATAAGAGAAGTTTTAAATTTATCCAAAGATTTAGCTATTATTAAAATTATTATTATTGCAGGACTTATTAAAGAAATACTTGCAAGAATTGCTCCAGTAATTCCGTAAGCCTTGTAGCCTGCAAAACTTGCTGCATTTATGCCAATTGCTCCGGGTGTTGATTCTGAAACTGCTATCATATCCAATAATTCTTCGCTTGTAAACCAATCATAATTTTCTGACATTTTTTGTAAGAAAGGAAAAGTTGCCATTCCTCCTCCTATTGCAAAAAGTCCTGTTTTGAAAAATTCCCACATCAACCTAAGCATATTTTCCTCCAAAAAGAATTCCAAAAACCCCACAAGCTATGACAATAATTATTGGTGAAATGGAAAATATTCCAATAGCAAGAAAAGTTAGAAAAAAAATTAAAATTTTTATTTTGGTGTCAGCAGTTTTTTTAACCATATTTATTACAGTATTTAAAACTAAAGCCGAAACTGCAATTCTAATTCCAGCAAAAGCGTGTTGGATTATTAATAAATGTGAAAATTCTTTTAAGAAATTTGCAATAAGAGTAATTATTATAATAGAAGGAGTAATAAAACCCAATGATGCAATTATTCCTCCCAAATTTCCCTTTCTTTTTCTACCACAAAATGTTGAAGTATTTACAGCAATTATTCCTGGAGTTGTTTGACCTATTGCGTAATAATCTAAAATTTCTTCTTGACTAATCCATTTTCTTTTATCGACCAATTCTCTTTGTAAGAGCGGAAGCATGGCGTAGCCTCCTCCAAAGGTAAAAGCACCTATTTTAAAAAAAGTTATGTAAAGCTCAAATAATATTTTCATTTTAAATTTCTCCTTTGTATTTTATTATAGCACAAGGCAAAGGTCAGGCTAAATGTCTTGATTTTAGGCTTTCTTGCAGTATGATTATTTAATATATGTAAAGAAAAACGAAAGGAAGTTTATGAATTTAATTTTATCAGATTCTTATTTAGAACACTTAGAAGAAATTAAAAATTTATATATAGAAGCTTTCCCAAAAGCTGAAAGAAAACCTCTAGACCAAATTATAAAAGTTTGCGAAAATTCTTTGGGAAGAATTATTCCAATTTTGCTTGATGATGAATTTGTAGGAATGTTTATTACCTTGGATTCGGATTGCGACGATACGCTTTTGATTGATTATTTTGCCATAAAAAGCGATTATAGGGGACTAAGTCTTGGTTCAAAATCTATAGAACTTTTGAATGAAAGAGAAAATAAAACAATAATTATTGAAATTGAACCTTGCGTTGAAGATGCTTGTAACCTTGTTCAAAGGCAAAAAAGAAAGAATTTTTACAAAAATTTGGGCTTTAGGCAAACTGACATAAACATTTCATGGTTTGGAGTTGAGCTTGAGCTAATGAGTTTAAATAAAACAATAAATTTTGAACATTATATGAATCTATTAACTTCAATTTTTCCAAAATCTTACATTGAAGATAATATAAAGCTTGCATAAGAAAATTTTAAGGAGTTTTTATGAAATTATTTTTTGATTGCGATGGAACAATCCTTGATTCCATGCACATTTGGCTAGAACCAATAGCAAAACTTTTAAAAGAATATAATTACAAACTTACAACCGAAGAGAAAGGAAAAATTGAAGCCTTATCATTTTTGGATACAGTAAAATGGTTAAAAGAAAATGTCTGCAAAGACAAAAGCGAAAAAGAAGTTTTAGATTATTTTTCTTCTACAATAACAGATGCCTACAAAAATCATTTGCTAGCAAAAGACGGAGCTGTTGAAATTTTACAAAAATTAAAAAACGATGGCTATGATATGTGTATTTGTTCATCAACTGACAAAATTCATCTAGAAAATGCCCTAAGAAGACTTGGCATAATAAATTTATTTGATTTTATCCTGACTCCAGATAAATTTCCTTACAAAAAAAGCGACAAGGAATATTGGCAAAAGGCACTCGATAACTATAAAATTGAAGCAAAAGACGCAGTTTTATTCGACGATGCCCTTTATGCAGTAAAATCCGCCAAAAAACTTGGAATAAAAACCGTAGGCATAAAAGATTTCCCATACAATGAAAATGAATGGCAAGAAATAAAAAAAGAAGCTGATATGGTAATTGATAATATCAAAGATATTGATATGGAAAAAATTAAAAATCTATAAAATAAAACCACCTAAAGGCTCATTGAATTATGGATTTTAGAAAACTGAATTAGAGAGTCTTTAGGTGGCAAGATGAAAGGTTAAGAGCAGAGATGTTCTTAGCCTTTTTAATTTAATTAATTGTATAATGATAGCTTTCAACTGGCTTGACTTATCTTTTATAGTACGTGAATATGTGTATAGTAAAAAAGGAGAGTTAAGCATGAAACAAAAAATTTTGGAAAGATTAGAAACAGAAGTTAATACTTGCAAAAGATACGCAGAAAACTGAATTAAGAAAGCAAAAAAGGAAAAGTTGGATCAGCCATTAACTTTTTAGATATTGCAGTAACAGCAAAAAAATGTGCTGATAGACTTCATGATGAATTTTGGAAAGTATTAGACGGAAAACTAACAGAGGAAGAATTCAAAATTTTTTGCGAAGCCGAAACATTGAGCCAAGAAAAAAATAAAGTTTATATTGAGTTAAACATGGAAATAAATAAGCAATTAAGCATTTAACACTTTCAAATTTCAACAGTAATACCTTTTATTCTATTTGCCAACCCGCTACATCCGTTAAAATTTGCATAGTAAATAATTGGTATCTTAAAAGCAGAAGAAAAGCACCAATCATTTCTGATTGATGCTTATGATTGTTATTTAATTATTATCGGTAAACCGAAAATTGTGCGAGAACGCACAGAGGTCTTAATGACCTCGATGCTTCTCTTTTTTCTTTTTTTGTTTCAGTTCAAACTTTCGCTGTGCTTTTGCCAGATTACGTTCACGGTTTTCCACCTTGCGTTGCTGTTTGTTCTGCTCCTGTTGCAGTTTTAGAGCCTGCTGTGATTTAGTACCAATGCTAGTTTTCTTCATTTCCTTTCTTACTTCACGTTGCGCTCTCTTTGGATTCTTTTTGGTTTCCTTTACAACAGTTGCCACAGCGGGGCTGAATTGTAAATCATAATAGTGTTTAAGGACAAAATCCAGAATCTCGTAATCTTTTGGTTCTGCTCCAAAAGTTACTTTAGCCACAGATAATTTTCCATTCTCGTTTCTTTCAAATACACCTACCCAAAATGGCTCTTCAAAAAACACCGTACATTTACCTATTACCTTTGCTCATGCAATCCATCCTTAAAGATTTAGATGAGCAAAGAACGGACAACCCGGAGGGGCAGGTTACTTACCCTGACAAGCAGGACGGCCGGGCTACCTACCGGCTCTAGTACGTTGTTGGATGTACATTGCGTTTTTATCTTTGCCTTATTTATAATCAAGCCTAAACGACTAGATTGACAAATTTTGATTTTGCACTACTCTTCGTATTTCGTGTATTTATCAAGCTGAACATCAATATCACGACCACCATACATCACTCGCATGATGGAAACTGTCATATTACCATTATCTACAATATAAAGAACGCAGTAATTATCTACCGAAACAATATGAAGCCCACGGCTTTTCCACGGTTCCCTGTCATAAAAACGATATCGTTCCGGCATATAATCAAGACTCATAATACACTTTTCTATTCTGTCCAGCTGGCCACTAGCATTCTCCGGTGACTGCAGTTCGTAGGCAATATATTCATAAATGTTACGGATATCATTATCTGCCTGATCTGTAATTTTGATAGTGTAAATCATAGATTGTAATCTTTACGAATATCTGCAAAAACTGCATTCGCTTCTCTTGTTCTTCCCGCTTTGATATCTGCATATCCTTTCTCAAGTTCTGCATTCAGTTCTGCTTCTGATAAAAAGGACATATCTACAGGACGAGATGATGGAATTTTTACATCAAACGGAAGTCCTCTCTGAAGAATAATCTGTTTATAAAACATATTGATAGCATTGGAAGCAGGGATGCCCAGTGCTGATAAAATGCTTTCTGCCTGTTCTTTCACTTCCGGCTCAATGCGAGCATAGAGATTCGCTGATTTTGCTGCCATATAAAGCACCACCTTTCAGATATTTTCTTAATCTTATCATACACGTATGTGAGTACAATAGCAATACAAACAACATATCTTTTTCAGCTTCTTCATCAGAACTTATTAAAATTCTTAAAAAATATCCCTCTTGAATATTGCTCGATACTAACGAGGCACTGTTGCATAAAAGCAAAATACCACATCTTTATATCCTATTCAGTTTTACAAGATTAGCTCCTCTTGAATCTGCAGCCAGAGAAAGTTTTTTCGTACTCGGTTCAATACTATCTTCCTTGGTTTACGATTCAATAGACGGATTGGATTAAGAGCGGTTACAGAATCAATCTATCTGTTTGAAGCTTTTCTATTTTCCATCTTTACATATATCATTAGTATACTTAAAAATCCTTAAAAAAATGATGAAGTAATTTGAAATTAAAAGTCGGAAATTTTCTTCATAATCTCCTGCATTCTATTTTCAAAAAGCCCTGCCGGTATTAATGCGATCCCTGTTTCATCGCTTAGCACTATCATTCGGTCGCCAGCTTTAATAGCAAAATGATCCCTGGTTGCTTTTGGAATGACAATTTGTCCTCGATCACCAATTGTGACTGTACCCCAAATATTCTTTCCCTTCTGTGCAGGTGGTATGATGCCAATATCTGAAACCTCTTCGGTTTTTATTAGTCCATCAATTGTTACCCCATATAGTTCAGCCAAAGATAGAGCCTTATCAATATTTGGAGTAGTAGTGCCACTTTCCCATTTTGCATAGGCTTGACGGGAAATACCTATTTTTTCTGCTATTTCTTCCTGAGAATAGCCATTTATTTTTCTAAGCATGATTAGATTATCTTTAAGCATAGAATTCTCCTATAAATCAATTTTTTCAAAATCTATGGTAGCTTTCCTGAATGCAAGATATGTCATAAATAAAAATACGATTATTCCAGAAAGTAAAAGGATAATCTGTAGAAAAATCTCATCGAATCCAAAAGCGTTTAGTGCCTCAAGCCCAGGAATGTGATGCAGTGTTTCTGAAATACCAATAGTTATAAAAGCTGCAACCATATATAAGATAAAAGGATTGCCAATTTTATATCCGGTCTTAAAAAATCCTCCAACAAATATAACATTAAAAAGACCAAATAGAATAAGAGCTGTCCCCAAAAAGAAAGGATTCGCATTCATCAATGCATTATCCCTATATACTTGTGAATCAAATAAAATAGTCATGCGAACAAGAGTACATATTGTCATGACGATAAATCCACAAAGCTCAATAAAAATGACAAACTGAAACTTTCCCTTCACCACATCGCTTTTTGCAACTGGCAATAAAGCGGTGTAAACTATATCGTTTGCTTCTCTTGCACTTTGGAAGCTCTGATAAATTCCAAGCGTGATAAAAAATACTCCGCAAAGAATTGGATATCCCGGCAAAAGGGCCATAAAACCAAATGCAATAAATAAATAGGTAAGTATTAGTGCACTTAGTCGCATTTCTTTTCTTAATAATGCATTCATAATCTTACCTCCTTCTCTAGCCTTAGGAATATTTCTTCAAGGGATTCTCCTGGCAAGCCGTAGTTTTTAATAAAGTCCTCTCTTCTAGATTCAACCTTGATTTCACCTTTTTTTATATAGATAATATTATCAGCACATTTCTCCAAATCGGATGTGATATGAGTTGAAAAAAGAATCGTAACTCCATGCTCTTTCAAGTTAATAAAAAGATCCAAAAGCTCGTCACGTGAAAATGGATCTAGACCGCTTGTTGGTTCGTCAAGGATCAAAATTTCTGCCTGATGTGAAAGAGCAAGAAGAAGATTAAACTTTACTTTCATTCCTTGCGACAATTCAATTGGCTTCTTGTTTTCGTCCAAAGAAAACATGGTCATGTATTTTCTATATGCATTTTCATCCCATGTGCTATAAAAAGTTTTACTGACACCGATGATTTCTTTTATTCTCTTTCTTGGATACCAGCTGATACTTCCAGTGGAGTAGCCTATCTTCTGTTTAATCTCTGTTTCGTGCTCATTTAGTGGTATGTCAAAATACTTAATTTCACCGCTTTTTGGATGAATAAGATTTAGCATCGCCTTAATAGTCGTGGTCTTTCCCGCACCATTTCTGCCTATAAATCCAGTAATCTTTTTGCTCTCGAGCGAAAATGTAACATTATTTAAGCAAAATGAAGGGTAGGTCTTTGAAACATTTCTAACTTCTACAACATTCATAAATTCCTCCAAATGTATGATTCTTATGAATATTGTAATTAAAAGTTGCTTTTGAATCAACCAACTGGAATTTACATCTATTGTTATGATTTGTTGCTACAATAGAATCGCGATGAACAATTCTTAACAGAAAATTAAGATTGTATCCTCTTGTTATATTTCTTCCTTGAAAATAGATAAAGTTACTTAAGCTGTTTATTTGATCTATCAGCTGCATTATATCTAAGAGTTTATATTAAAATGCCAATTTGTTCATTTTCTAATCTTAGTTCTAAAAGTTCTAAATGTTGCTACTGTGTTTATATGGATAAATTTATAAATTTCCAAAGTTCCCCCAAAAAATTACCTCCACAACTTAAATTTTAAATATCTCTATTATACTATCCCTATAGATTACCATTTAAAAATCGGCACAAAGGTTAATACATTCATGCCGATTAAATTCTAAGGAAATAAATCCCTAATTAAGAACCACCAAACGGTGGTTCTTTTTTTGAATATTTTTCTTATTTTAAAAACTTATCTAAAATCTATAACTTTTAAATTCTTTTTCATTTTCTTTTTCAAAAGAAAAAGTGAAAGAAGTCCTTTTATAATTGATGTTATTGTCATTGATAGCCAGATTCCCAAAACGCCAAAATATGGCATTAATAAAATTGATATTGGAATTCTTGCTGCATTAAATATTATAGAAATTGCTGATGGCGTTCTTGTATCTGACAAGCCTTGGAAAATCCCTGTAGAGCCTATTTCTAATGCCATCATAAGTTGGCTTGCTGAAAGAATTGCCAAATATTTTGCACCCAAATTTATTGTTTCCAAATCGCCTGGCACAAAAATTTCAAATAAATAATTTCTAAATGCAAACAAAATAATTGTAGCTATAATTCCAATTGCCCCAACAAGTTTTAGACTTTCTTTGACGCCTTTTTTTACCCTATCCATTAAGCCTGCTCCGTAATTTTGTGCGATTAATGATTGAACTACAACTTGGCATCCTTCTGTTGTTTTCCAAGAAATTGATTCGAGCTGACTTCCTATCGAATAAACTGCAACTGGTTTTGGTCCAAAATTTGCCATTAATTTATTTAAAATCATAGTTATTAGAGCGTGAATTCCGCTGATAAAAGCAACTGGAAGCCCTAGTTTAAAAATTCTCACTTGCCATTTTGTTGAAAGTGTAAAATTTTCAAGAGAATCTTTTATTACGCCAACTTTTCTTTTCATAACAAATAAAAATATAAAAAATACAGTTGCTTGTCCCGTAACAGTTGCTATTGCCGCACCCCTTATTCCTAATTGAGGAATTGGTCCAAGACCAAAAATAAAAATCGGATCAAAAACTATGTTTAAAACCAAACCAATTGTATTTATTTTAAAAGGAGTAATACTTTCTCCAATAGAATAAAATGATTGGGAAAAAATCGGATTTAAAAATACAAATATATAACCCAAAGCTGTTATAGAAAGATAAGCATTTGCAAAATTTGAAACCTCTGCTCCTAGTTTATAAAAATCTATAATATAAGTTTTGAAAGTAAATATTAAAATTATGTAGATTATTGAAGTAATACTTCCTTGCAAATATCCATTTTGTAAAATCAAAGACGTAAGTTTTTTATCTTTTCTTCCATAGGCTTGAGCCGCATAAACTCCTCCGCCAATTTTCGCAATCAAAGACAAGGCCTCAGCAATCCAAGCCAAAAAATAAGAAACCCCAACAGCAGCGACAGCATTAGAGCCAAGTCTACCAATCCAAATCATATCTACCAAAGTATAGGCGATTTGGACAAAAGCTGTAAGAGTTAAAGGAATGGATAATTTTATTAAAGATTTTCCAATATTTTCCTTTGTAAGATCAATATTTTTTCTTTTCTCCATAGGCATCTCCTTTATATTTTTCAAAATTTTTTATCAAATCTATTAGACTAATTAAAAATAATTATTTAAATCTCTATAATCTCCTAAATTTTACAAAAAAGGAATTTAATTGTCAATATTTATCAATATCAAAAACAGATTTTTTGAAATTTTTAAAAATTTATAATTTATTTAAAAATACTTCCTTTGACTTTTAAAATTTTAAAGAAAAAACTCCTAATCATTTTGATTAGAAGTTTTAAAAAATATTTACCAGTTTTTTATTTTTTATTCTATTATAAGAGAAGTTTCTGGATCAAAGAGATAGGTTTTTTCCATATCAAAAGCAAATTTTACTTCTTGTCCAACTTTTGCTTTTGTTGATGGATTTACTCTTGCTGTTATTTGATCTTCGCCTAAATCAAAATACAAATAAACTTCTGCTCCCATTAGCTCAAATACTCTAATTTTTGCATTTATTATTGAGCCATCGCTTGCTTTTTCTAAAAAGTCTTCTTCGTCATAAATTGATTCAGGTCTTATTCCAAATACAACTTTTTTTCCTATATAATCCTTATCGATTAATATGTCTGCTTTTTCCTTTGGAAGTTTTAATTTTAAATAATCATTTTCTACGAATACTTCTTCGCCTTCTTTTACCGCTTTAACATCTATCAAATTGATTTGTGGTGAGCCTATAAAACTTGCAACAAATAAATTTTTTGGATGATCGTAAAGATTTTGTGGTGTATCAATTTGTTGAACAACTCCATCTTTCATTACAACTATTCTTGTTCCAAGAGTCATTGCTTCTGTTTGATCGTGAGTTACATAGATCATTGTTGTTCCCAATTTTTGATATAATTTTGAAATTTCAATTCTCATTTGAACTCTAAGTTTTGCATCAAGGTTACTTAATGGCTCATCCATCAAAAATACTTTTGGATTTCTAACTATAGCACGTCCCATAGCAACTCTTTGTCTTTGTCCACCTGATAATTGTTTTGGTTTTCTTTTTAATAGATTTTCTATATCCAAAATCTTTGCTGCTTCTTTTACTTTTTTGTCAATTTCATCTTTTGGCACCTTATTTATTTTTAATGAAAATGCCATATTATCATAAACTGTCATGTGTGGATAAAGAGCATAATTTTGGAAAACCATAGCTATATCTCTATCTTTTGGTAGAACGTCGTTGACAACTTTCCCATCAATTTTTAGCTCTCCAGAGCTTATATCTTCAAGCCCTGCTATCATTCTAAGAGTCGTAGATTTTCCACAGCCTGATGGTCCTACAAAAATTATAAACTCCTTGTCCTCTATTTCCATATTAAAATCTTTTACAGCATGAAAGCCGTTGTCATAAATTTTATTTATATTTTTTAAACTTAAATTTGCCATTTTTTCTCCTTTAATATTAAAATTTACAGGGTAAATCTATAATATTATGAATTTATTTCCTATTTTTTTCTATAATTTCTTTCAAAAATTCTTCTTTTTCTTTTAATTTTTCCATTGATTTGAATTTATAAGACCAATTTTTTTCATCCAAGGTGGCTGGTGTATTTATTCTTGCTTCTTTGCCCAAGCCCAAAATATCTTGTAGAGGAATTATTACATATTCGCTATCGCACCTCATTGCAAATTCAAAAAAATTATCGTAAATATTTTCGTTTCTTATGCCGATTTTTTGGAAAAGTTTGTTTATATTTTCTTTTTCTTCTTCGCTTAAATCTTCAAACCAATCCATTATCGTTTTGTTATCATGTGTTCCTGTATAACAAATTGAATTTTTTGGTGCATATATATAATTTTTTTCAGTTGCTCTTATATCTGTTTGAATTATTACCATTCCTTTTAGGTTAAAATAATCTCTAAGCTCAAAAACTTCTGGTCTTATTTCTCCCAAATCTTCTGCAATAAATTCTACATCTTTCAAATCTTTTTTTATTTTTTCAAATAATTCATAGCCAGGTGCAAAAAGCCATTCGCCTTCTATGGCTGTTTCATTTTTTGAATCTATTACCCAATAAGTATCAAAGGCTCTAAAATGGTCAAGCCTTACTATATCGTAAAGTTTTCCGTTATAGGCAAGTCTATTTATCCAAAAAGAAAAATCATCTTCTTTTATTTTTTCCCAATTATAAATAGGATTGCCCCATCTTTGTCCTGTAGCTGAAAAATTATCTGGTGGAACACCTGCAATTAATTTTGGATTGCCATCTTTTGTTATTTCAAAATATTGTTGATTTTCCCAAACATCAAGGCTATCAAGTCCTACATAAAAAGGAATGTCTCCAACAATTTTTATATTATTTTCGTTGGCATAAGCCTTTAATTTCATCCATTGTTTGTAAAAAATATATTGAACAAAAATTTCATAATTGATTTTGTCTTCATAAGCTGTTAAATCGAATTTTTTATCTACAATCCAATTTTTCATCTCATCTGGCCATTCATTCCAGCTTCTTAAATTATTTTCTTTTTTTAAAGTTATAAAAACTCCATAATTATACACAAAATCAAATTTCAAAAAATCTTCGTAAGCTTTTGTTTGATTTTCTTCAGTTTTTTTAAAATTTTCGTAGGCAATTTTTAAATATTTTTCTTTAAATTTTCTTACAAAATTATAGTCAATTCTTTCTTTTTGCTCTATTTTTTCAGCCCTTTTTTCAAGCAGTCCGTCTTCATATAGCAAGTCTAAACTTATATAAATTTCATCTCCAGCAAATGAGGAATATGGCTGGTAGGGAGAATTTCCATATCCTAGGGGATTTAATGGCAAAATTTGCCACATATCGAATCCTGATTTTTTGATTATATCTATAAAATCAAATGCAGCTTTTCCAAAATCTCCAATCCCATTTTCTCCATTTAGACTTTGAAGGGGTAATAAAATACCTGCTTTTTTCATTCTAACTCCTTACTAACAATTGGTGCTGTTGTTTTTCCTACAAACAATTCAGCATCAAATTCCATTATCTTTTCATACGGTTTTTTCTTTATTATTTTAAATAAATCTTTTACTGACTCATAAGCAATTTCTGATGCTGGTTGGATTATGGTTGTGATTGGTTTCAATAAATATTTATTTATTTCCAATCCATCAAAACCTGCAACTGAATAATCTCGCGGAACTTTTTTACCAAAATCATCTATTGCCTTAATTGCTCCCATGGCGACTACATCAGATATTGCAAAAATTGCTGTGCATGGAATATTTTTTTTCACAATTTTTTTGCCTACTTCATATCCGTGTTCCATGGAATAGGGATTTGTTCCCTTTTTTGGATAAAAAATTAATTTTTCATCAAATTCTATCTCATTTTCTTCTAGGGCTTTTTGGTAGCCCATAAGCCTTAACTTTCCTATACTTTGATCTTCAATTCTTGGCGCTATAAAAGCAATTTTTTTATGCCCAATGCTTATCAAATAATTTACTATTTTTTTGCTTTGAACAAAATCATCTACGCCCAGACAAGCTGATTTTTTTATTTTTAAATCTTTGTTTATTATTGTCGTCATTGTAAAAGGAATTCCCAAAGAATTTAATTTTTTTCTATCTTCTACAAAATATCCACCCAAAAATATTATTCCTTCAGGCTTTAAATTTTTTACAACTTTATAAGCTATATCAATCTCACTTAAATGTTCTTCTACTTTTTGTAGGGCAAAAGTGTAACCAGCTTTTGTTATTTGTTCTTCGAGAACCTTTAACATTGGTGTAAAAAATGGATTTGTAATTCCTTTTATGAGAACTGCTATTGTTTTTGTTTTTGTAATTTTTAAATTTCTTGCATTTTGATTTGGCACATAGCCTAAATCATCAATGGTTTTAAGAATTTTTTGCTTGGTAGCATTACTTATTTCTCCACCATTATTTATAGCTCTTGAAACAGTGCTCACACTTACCCCACACATAGATGCTATGTCTTTTATGGTTACTCTTTTCAATTTTTTATCCTTTAATTGCTCCTGCCGCAACTCCTTTAACTATGTGTTTTTGCATAGTCAAATAAAATACTATAACTGGCAACATACTAAGAACAAGCATAGCCATCATAGCTCCCAAGTCTTTGTTTCCATTACTTCCTACAAGCATTTGGATTACAACTGGAATTGTTTTGTATGGAGTACTTACTCCTATTACAAGATATGGAAGAAGATAATCATTCCAAATCCACATTGTATTTAAAATCGCAACTGTAATCGCTGTTGGTTTTAAAATCGGAAGAATTATATAAAAGAAATGTTTTATTGGCGAACATCCATCTATCATTGATGCTTCTTCGATTTCTATTGGGATTGATTTTATAAATCCCGAAAACATAAATACTGAAAGCCCACTTCCAAATCCTAAATATAAAACAACCATACCGATTGGATTATTTAAATGTAGAAAGTCTGCAACTTTTATTGTTGGAAACATAACCATTTGGAAAGGTACTATCATTGAAAATACAAACAAGTAATAAATCACTTGTGTAAATTTATTTTTTACTCTTGTTAAATAATAAGCAGTCATTGCTGATAAAAGTACAACTACAAAAACTGAAATTATTGTTATAAAAAATGACCAACCTGCAGCTTGGAAAAATCCTGTTCTTGCAAGTCCAGAAACATAATTTTCAAGCCCTGCAAAAGTATCTCCTGTTGGAAGTGTAAAAGGAGAAGCGCTTATGAAAAATTTTCCTTTAAAGGAATTCATAAGGATAAAGGCAATAGGAAATAGGAAAATCCCAAGTAGAAATAACATTATTACAAACAAAATTGCATTTATGGTTTTTTCTTTCATTATTGTTCCACCTCTTTTTCTCTGGTAAGTCTGATTTGAAGATAGGCAATGGCTGCTACTATAATAAAGAAAATAACCGCTTTTGCTTGTCCAACTCCTTCAAATCCATTTCTTGAAAACATAGTATCTACTATATTCAAAGCTAACATTTCCGTCTTATACAATGGTGCTCCTGCTGTTAAAGCAAGGTTTTGATCGTATAATTTGAAACTGTTTGTTAGTGTTAAAAATGTACAAATTGTAATTGATGGCATAACCATTGGAATTGTTATAGATTTTAAAGTTTGCCACTTACTTGCTCCGTCAATTTCTGCCGCTTCTATAAGTGATGGTGGGACATTTTGAAGACCTGCTATATAAATTACCATCATATAACCAATCAATTGCCAATTCATAAGTATTACCAAGCCCCAAAATCCATATTTTTGATTTGCTAAAAGCGTTTGTCCAAAATTTAATAAAAATGAATCAATCATAACTTGCCAAGTATAACCAAGGACTATTCCACCGATTAAGTTTGGCATAAAAAATACAGTTCTAAATAAATTTTTGCCTCTGATTTTTCTTGTAAGAACAACAGCTAGGGCAAAGGCTATAACATTTATAGAAATTACACAAACTATAGTAAATAAAACCGTAAAAACAAAAGCTCTACCAAATCTTTGTCCGCTTGATAAGGCTGTTACATAATTTTGAAAACCTACAAACTCAGAATTAAAAATTGTAGTGAATTTTGTAAAAGAAAGTCCGATTCCAAGTATAAAAGGAATAATAAAAACTATACAAAATACTAAAAAAGTAGGTAATACAAAAAATGGGAAATATTTTTTCAATATTTTTTCCATAAAAACCTCCTTTATGGATTTGTTTTAAAAAAAGTCTGAATGCAGGATTGATTTTTAATCAAGCTAACATACATTCAGACTATTTTTTTTCTATCACAAAGATAGATTAATTTAACCTATAATCTTTTTCGGCTACTAATTTTTTTATTTTGCAGCAGCTTTTTCATCTTTCCATGTTTTTACAAAAGAATCTTTAACTTCATCCCATTTCATTTCTCCAGATGCATATTGTCCTAGAGCTTGTCCAAAGAAATCTTTGAATGCTTGGCTTGGGAATGATGTGAAGTTCCAATCAATATTGTATAAGTCTTTGTCAGACATATATTTTACAACTTCTTTTGCAAGAGGATCTGATGGTTGATCTTTTTCTTCAAATGTATCGAAAGGTGAAATGAATCCTAAATCTTTTGTTACAAATTCTTTTCCTTTTTCAGAAGTAAATAACCAAGTTAAAAATTCTTCTGTAGCTTTTTGGTCTTCTTCGCTAGCTTGTGAATTTACAGAGAAGAAGTTTTCTGTACCAACACAAATACCTTGTTTTTCTTCGCCTTTAACACCTGTATAGATTGGTAAGAATTTAATGTTTTCTTCTTTTACTTTGTTTCCAGAAACTTCAGAAATTTGGCTCCAAGCCCAGTTACCATTTTGAACAAAAGCAGCTTTTTCAAGAGCAAATTCAGCCATAGAATCAGTAACAGCTTTTCCAGTTAAAGCATTTGGATCAACTGTAGAATTTTTAATATAAAGATCAAAAATATTTTTGTAATTATCAGCATATTTGAATTTAACTTCATCCATATCTTTTACTTTATTATCTTTATATTCATAATAAATTGGTAAGTTTGCTAAGTGAGTTTGCCATCTCCAATCTTCACCTGGTTTTAAAGATGTAGAAGCAAAAGCTCCGTCGATGCCAAGCTCTTCTTTTTTAGCTTGCATATCTTCAGCAACTTCTTTTAATTTTTCAAAGTTTTTAATTTCATCAACACTTTTAATCTTTGCACCATCAAGGCCTATATATTTTTGTAAAATTGCATCGTTGTAGATAATTCCATATCCTTCAACTACATAAGGAATACCAAATACTCCTTCTCCATCTTTAACAGCAAGTTCTTTGTCGATAAGATGTTTGTAAAGTTCAGAATCTTTCAAATCTTTTGTGTAATCTTTCCAATTTTGGTAGCCAACAGGACCGTTGATTTGGAAAAGAGTTGGTGCATCCTTTTTAGTAATTTCTGCTTTCAAAGTAGATTCATAAGTACCACTTGCAGCAGTAACAACTTTTACAGGAACGCCAGTTTCATCAGTATAAGTTTTTGCGATTTTGTTCCAAACTTCCTCAACTTCAGGTTTAAAGTTTAAATAATAAACAGAACCCTTTGCACTTTCTCCGCTTCCTGCATTAGAATTGCTGTTATCAGCATCATTTTTTTGTCCACAAGAAGTAAGAGCAAGAGAAGATGCAAGCACTAAAGCAGTTGTCAATAACGTTTTCTTCAATTTCATAAAAAATATTCCTCCATTTTATTTTCCAACTAACCAAAAACTTTTATAAAAAGAAAACCCTAAAAATCCCTCTATTAATATTTTTTTAGAATTTTTCAATTTCTTTGCATTTTTAAAAAATTTAAAGCAAACAGTTTTCGGTATCGTTTCCGTAAATTCACTATATCATATTCCAAAATAAAAATCAAGACTTTTTTTGAAAAAATTTAAAAAATTTAAAAAAATAAAATCCCATAATTCCAAAGACTAAAAAAGAAAAATAAAATTTTTTAAAAATTTTTTCAAAAAAATTATGAAATTTTTTATAAAAATAAAAAATATTAATCAAAAAAATAATGATTTCCCTAAGACTTTTACTTCAAATTATTTTATCCAATAAAAAAAGACCATAAGGTCTCAGACTATCGGCAAAGTATACAAATCCTCATGCTAAGAATA
>NZ_KV808689.1:0-23764 GCF_001812365.1 Anaerococcus sp. HMSC065G05 | reverse complement strand
AACAATTTTTGGAGTCAGATATTCGTGCTTAAGGGTTTGTCTACGCTCCGAAACCATAAGGTCTTTTTACAATTTATTAAAAATAATATCCAATACTCATAGTAATTGGAAAAGCAAGTATTAAAAAAATATTTAAAAACGATAATATGATATTTCTATTTTTTATAGAAAAAAGCATTCCAATTATTCCCAAAATCGGGCAAATAAATATAGTTGCAAGTCCTAATGGCCTTAGTCCGTTTCCTAAAACAAATTCCAAGCTATCAACTGGCAAAAATATTGCAACAACCCATATTACAATTCCCAAAATAAAAATTGGTACTTCAACTTGTCTTTTCATATTTCCTCCTAAATTAAATCGCGAAAACTTGTAAGCATTATAGCGCCAAAACCAAGTATGGTTAAAAATCTAAAAACAAATTCACTTTTTTTAAGTTTTTCTTTTTTTATAAAAGTTTTATAAGTCAATCCAAATAAGATCATTGCAGAAAATATAGCGTTTGGTCCGCTGGTATTTAAATTTTTCGCCCATGATATTATCATGACAAGAATATAAGAAAGACTTGCTCCTATAATTTGAAAATTTCTTGTCCTATCTTCCATATTTCTCCTTATTATTTTTCAAACTCAAATACTTACTCTCTCTTTTAATTTTTTACCCCAATAAAAAATATTAAATCCAATTTTATAATATAAATTTTAAAAAATAATTATATTATTTTCTTTAATAAATTACACAAAGCAACTAAATATCTTATTTTTGCAATAAAAAAGGAGCTTGTGCTCCTTTTCAATTTTTTCTATTTTTTTCTGGCAAATATTTCCAGTATTTTTTGGGCATATTTTCTATCATTAGTTTTTTATTTTTTCTTTCTTTTATGGCTATGGCATCGTAGAATCCTATCCATAGATTTTGAAAAAATTCTTCCTTCTTACTTTCTTTTATATCAAGATTTAATATTTCTACCACTTCAAAATTTCCATAAATTGATACAAAAGCTTTGTTTCTATTTTTGTCGTATATTACAAATTTTTCCTTTGGCATTCTTTGTAAAAAATGTCTGGACAAATCTTCTAAAATATCGTTGTGGGATTCATATTTGGCAAACAAAAATCCTTCTTGGATTTCCTTAAATCTCAAAAGCCCCTTAAAGGCATGGGCTTCCCTTCCGTAATTTTTTACCATTTTATTAAAGGCTATGGCGTATTTGTTGGTTGATTTTGTAATTTTTTCTCCCTTTAAAAAAGAAAGTTTTATTAATCTTGCAATTATCGTGTCCTTATTTTTATAATCTGATTTAAAGGCTATTTTTATATCATAATAAAATTCTTTGGAAATATTTTTCTTTATGGAATCTTCAACTCTTTTTGCTTTTTCAAAATTTGTTTTTATATATTTTTGGTCAAGAAAAGAAATTTGGTCTTTTTCACTTTCTATTTTTACTTTAAAATTTTCCTTGTATGATGTAAAAATTACCGTCAAGAATCCTTCAAAAGTTCCGTCATAAACTATAATTTTCATATTTCACCCAAAAAATGATAATTGCTCAAAAGATTTTGGATCAGAAAGGCTCATCCTCTCTTTTAAATCTTTTTGGTCTTTGACTTTTAAACCTTGATACTTGCCATTTACAGTTATAAAATTTCTGGCTTTTTTTACAGAAATATTTAAGGCTTTCAAATGCCAATATTCAAGTTTTCTGTATTTTCTTGCATTTACAATTTTTCTTGCAGAAGTTATTCCAATTCCTGGAATTTTAATTAAATCATAAAAGCTCGCCTTGTTGATTTCCATCGGAAACTTCGAAATATTATTTATCGCCCAATCTGTTTTGGGATCTATTCTTAAATCAAAATTTTTATTTTTCTCATTTAATAAATCAGAAGATTTAAAACCATAAAACCTCAAAAGCCAATCAGCTTGATAGAGTCTATGTTCTCTCAAAAGTGGAGCTTTTTTTATATCTTTTGTAAATTCACTTTTTACAACTGGAACAAAAGCTGAATAAAAAACCCTTTTTAATGAATAATCGTCATACAAATTTTCCGCCCTACTTACAATGTCAAAATCACTTTCCTCATCTGCTCCTATAATCATTTGGGTTGTTTGTCCTGCCGGAAGAAATTTTGGAGTATGCTTGTATAATTTAATCTCATTTTTCCTTTGGACAATTTTTTTATTGGCAAAATCCATAGAAGATTCGATTGCCTTTATAGATTTTTGAGGAGCTAGAATTTTTAGAGATTTTTCTAGAGGAAGTTCCACATTCACACTCATCCTATCAACCAAAAGTCCCATTTTTTTAACCAAATCAGAATCAGCGCCCGGTATTGATTTCATGTGAATATAGCCATTGTAATGATATTCATTTCTCAAAATATCAGCGGTTTTAATCAAAAGCTCCATTGTATAATTTGGATTTTTTATAACTCCAGATGATAAAAATAAACCCTCAATATAATTTCTCTTGTAAAAATTAATAGTCAAATCAGCAACTTCTCTTGGAGAAAATTCCGCTCTCTTTGTGACATTTGATGACCTATTAATACAATATTCACAATCGTAAATGCACTTATTAGTAAATAAAATTTTTAAAAGAGAAATACATCTGCCATCCTCACTCCACGAATGACAAATCCCAGCAAGATGCCCATTGCCCAATCCTTTTGAAGAATTTTTTCTACTAGAACCCGATGAAGAACAAGACACATCATACTTGGCAGCATCCGTCAAAATTTTCAATTTTTCTAAAGTATCCATAGCCTACTCCTTTTAGACTCTTAATGTCTTATTATTATATAAGATTTTTTTAAAACTTTCAAGAAAATATCTTCAATAAGCTATTTGACACAAAATATTTTTTAACCTATTATAAAGATAAAGCAAAAAAGAAAGGAATATATTATGAAAACAAATCTATTAATAATAATAATTTTACTTGCAAGCTTGGTTGTAAACATCCTACTTTTAACAAAATACAAATTTGGCGACAAAAGAGATGCCGAAATTTTTAATTACACATCAATCCACACCCTTATAGCCTTTACAATCTACCTAGTTCTAGAAATATTTTTTTCATTGATAAGTAAAAAATCAAGTCCAGATTCCTTTACAAATCTTTTTATAATTTCCTTTTTGTTCTTGGTAAACCAATTAATGTATAGGAAAAAAATCAAATAATTTAAAATGAAATAAAAGATTAAAAATAAACACAAAAAAAATCGACTTTAAAATTTCTTTACAATTTAAAGTCGATTTATTTTATATGTCCACTAGCACAGGATTCTGTTTTTGGTTCAATCACTCTTATGTCCTTTCTTTTTTCATATTTCTATATTTATATATTAAATATCTTAGCACATTGACAGTTTTTGTATATTTTTTTATTTTATGGGAAAACTTCCTCCTAACAAAATCTTTATCTATTCAATTGTTAGCTTGCTTTTTTTCTATTTATCCTATAAACAAATCTTTTAGAAAAATGTCAGATGGCTCTACTTTAACAATTAATTTCCACCACTTTTTCCACGAAAACCTATATTATTTTCTTTTTTTAAATAAAGCTTCACTATTATAAAGTTTTATAATATAAGAATTCAGATTCTAAATCCATTTAAATTTTTATAGTATAAATACATTTATAGCTTTAAATCTCATATATCACTATAAACTTAAGCATTTTTATTATCCATGCTAGTGGACTATCAGAAGATTTTATCTTCTGTTATTATAATATTACCCAGTGAAATCGATTCTAAACATTTTTTTGAAAAATTTTTTAATTTTTTTATTTTTTATTTTAAAGCTTATAAATTATAAAAATTTCTACAGCTTGACAGTCAAAATAATTTTTGCTCTTATTAACTAAATTTACCAAAATAAAGAAAAAACTAGGATGAAATCATCCTAGTTTTGATTTTAATTTAATTATTTTCTTTTTGATTTGAAAAGAGCTGTTGAAGCTGCTACAAGTGTTGCAACTACGCCTGTAAGTCCAGCTACACCTGTTTGTACGTTGTTAGCCTTATTAGCTTTTCTTTCCGTTTTGTTTTCTGAAACTGCTTTTTTATTATCCTTTTTGCCTGCTTTTTTGTCATCTTTTTTGTCAGCTGGTTTTTGAGCTTCTTCACCAATTATTTCGCCTGTTTCTGGGCTAACTTTTACTAATTTTTCAGGATTTCCTACAACTTTTTTAGCTACAGTTCCTTCAACTGGTTCCATTGTTGTGTGAACATAATATTTGCCATCTCTAGCTTCTGGGTTTGAACCTGGGAATGCTTTGATAGCATCTTCATATGATTTAAATTCATATGTTGCTTTTGGAGCTTCTTGTGTATAGATTACATATTTTCCATTTTCAAACATTGGTTTGATATCTTGGAAAGCATCAAATGCTTCTGCTTGTGTATTAAATGTGTATTTTAATAATGGAGCTTGAGCTGTATATACATAGTATTTTCCGTTTTTAGCTTCAACTTTTAAGTTAGGGAATACTTCTGCAGCTTTTTGAGCTGAATCAAATTGGTATCCTACTAATGGAGCTTTGTCAGAATAAACTACATATTTTCCATTTTCATACATTGGTTTTGAATCTGGGTATGCAGCTATAGCTTCTTGAACAGTTTTGAATGAATGTTTTACATTTTCATAAGCTGTTTTTGGAGCTTCTTTTTTAACTTTTGTTGAACCAAATGGATCTTCTGCTTCGTTTAATTTAACATCATTATCTCTTTTTTGGAATGGTGCTTCTGCATCATTGAATCCATTAGTTTTTTCTTTTCCTGCAAATGGTGCTTCTGCACTTGTGTAGTCAGGTGTTTTGATTTCTCCTTCTTTTCCAAATGGTGCTTCTGCATTTGTTAAAGGACCTTTGTCTGTTTTTTGTTCTTTAGCTGGTGCTCCTTCATTATCTTTTGGCATTTTTTCAGTTACTGCTGGTTGTTGTCCTTTTCCATCTCCATTATCGATACCAAAATCAACTATTTTAGGACCTTCAGCATTTGCTTGTGAACCAAAAACTAATCCTGCTGCTAGTGCTAATGCTAGTACATTTTTCTTTTTCATATTTTTTTCTCCTTATTTTAGTAATTTTATTCTGTCTCCATTATATATATATATAATGTCAAATAAATATTTTCATTTAATTCAAAATATTGTATTACTTTATCTAAAAAAATATTTTTAATTAATTAAGTTTTTTAAAAAATAAATTTATTTAGATTATTTCTTACAAAAGAGAAAAGATTTTGCTTATTTATGATAAAGAAATAAAGAATAAAAACTATTTTTGGTAACGTTTGTCTATTTTATTTAATTGATTTATAATATGAATTGGAGGTACACTATGAAAATGTTTAATAAATTATGTGTTTCAATATTGAGCGCAGTATTTTTATTTACTGCATTAGCCTTACCTGCAAAAGCTTGTACAGGCGTTATAGTTGGTAGCGATTTGACTGAAGATGGTACTACAATTTTTGGTCGTACAGAGGATTTGGAAATAAATCACAACAAGGTTTATAAAATCAATGAAGCTGGCAAATACAAAAAAGGAGAAAAACTTGTAGATGTTTCTTACGCAGAAAAAGGTGGATATGAATTTGAACTTCCACACGATTCTTACCGTTTTACTTCTATAAGTGATACTACTCCTGAATATGGTAAGTTTGATGAGGCTGGCTACAACGAAAAAGGTCTTATGGCTGATATGACTGTTTCTGCATCTGCAAGCGAAGATGTTCAAAAGGTTGATCCATATCTTGATGGAGAAGAAGAAGGAAAGCCAATTGGAATTAGTGAGGCAATAATTACAACAGTTGTATTATCAAGTGCTGACAATGCACTAGATGCTGTAAAATTAATAGCTAATGAAGTTGCTACAAAAGGAGCTGCTGAAGGAAATGCTCTTGTAGTTGCTGACAAAACAGATACTTGGTATGTAGAAATTTATTCAGGCCATGAATTTGTTGCAATGAAATATCCAAAAGATAAATTCTCAGTTTTCCCAAATACTTTCTGGCTAAATGAAGCAAAACTTACAAAAGGCGAAGAAAGTGACAATTATATAATGAGCGAAGACGAAAATTATCTTTATTCTAAAGGAATTTTTGAAACAGCTAAGAAAGCAAAAACTTTTGAAGGAAATGAAGATGATAGAATTATAAATTTGGCAAAATCTTATGCAGAAAAGGAATTCTCTCCATCAAACCGTTCAAGAGTTGCATCAGGAATCAAATTCTTAAATCCTGATTCTAAAATTGATATGGAAACTGAAACTTATGAATTCCTACAAGATGCAAAAAAAGGTTCTATTTCTGTTAAAAATGTAATGGACTTTACAAGAAACAGACTAGAAAATTTTGATTTAGAAGCAAATGACAGAGGAAGAGATGAAACTTATCCAATAGGAAATAGAAATACTATGGAATCACACATCTTCCAAGTTTCAAAAGACGCAGAGGCAACAAATCCTGGAATAATGTGGCTAACACTTGGTTCCCCACTAGTTCAACCATACGTTGCATACTATCCAAACCAAGAAGATGCAATTGATGAAGTTAAAAACGAAACAAATGATCCACAAAAAGATAAGTCACATTATTGGATGGCAATGGATACCCTACACATGGTAGAGGCAAACAGAGATGACTTTATGAAAGACATCACTCCAGAAATTGACAAATTTGAAAAAGAACAAATAGCAAATACAAAAGTTTCAGGAGAAAAAGATCCAACAGAAAAAAATAAAGAAGAAGCTAAAAAAGCATTCGATTTATTAAAAGGATTCAACAAAGACTTAGAAGACAAATACAAAGATTATTTAAAGAAAAACGAATACGAATATACTTTCTACGGAAGAAGAGCTACTGAAAACTTCACAGATACAACAATGGAAGTTAAAAAAGATACAAGCGATAAAGCTTTGAATCTTCAAGTTACACCAGACGAAGACGAAAAAGGTGGAAAAATCGAAATAGTAGACTCTTACGGAGAACCTGTAGAAAAATTAAATAATCCAGTAAAAATCTCAGTTCCTAAAAAAGCCTTTGAAAAAGAAGTTGCATTCGGCTCAAAAGATGACAAAATTGATGTAAAAGAAGAAGATGACAAATACGTATTCGAAACAGACAAATCATCAGTAGAATACAAAACAGAAGGCAAAGAAGAAGAACCAAGCCAATCAAACGATGCATCATCAAAAGAAACATCAGCACAATCATCAAGCAATGAACAAGAAACAAATAAAACAGAAAACAAATCAAACAAAACATTAATAATCATTGCAGTTGCTGTAGTAGCAGCCGTTGTAGCTATATTTTCAAGAAAAAAGAAAAACTAGAAAATAAAATAAACTAAAAGCAAAAAATCGTATTGGGTTTTCCAATACGATTTTTTTGTAAGAAAAATTTTAAAATTTAAGTTTAGAAATTAAATAATAACTTACCTATCTTAACTAAATAAGCATAGCAAATGCGTGGATAGATCTCATTATTTAAGTAAATTCGAATAAATATCGAAAAAAATCCAAGCCTACTTGTCTTGAGTAATTTACCTATTATATATTTTATTTTATTATTTAGCAAATTAAAAAATCTCCCTGTGGGGAGATTTTTCATATAATTTTTAGATTAGGTCTAAGGCTTGATTTAAGTCTTCTATTATTTCATCTGCATCTTCTAGACCTACTGATAATCTGATTAAGCCTGGTGCTATTCCTGCTTCTTTTAGGGCTTCTTCTGAGTAGGTTGAGTGGGTCATTGTTGCTGGATGTTCGATTAATGTTTCTGCATCGCCTAAGCTTACTGCTAATGAACATAATTTTACGTTATTCATGACTGTTCTTCCTGCGTCGATTCCGCCTTTTACTTCGAATGTTACCATTGCTCCGTAGTCTTTCATTTGTTTTTTGGCTACTTCGTGGTTTTTGAAATCTTCTAGGCCTGGATAGTATACTTTTTCTACGTTTTTGTGTTTTTGTAATGCTTCTACAACCTTTTTGGTGTTTGCTACGTGTTGTTTCATTCTTACTTCTAGGGTTTTCATTCCTCTAAAGATTAAAAATGCATCGTGAGCTGATAAAACTGAGCCTGTGAAGTCTTTTTGACCTACGAGTCTTACTTGAGTCATTAATTCTTTTGATCCGCATGAGAATCCTGCTATTACGTCGCCGTGTCCGTTTAGGTATTTGGTTGCTGAATGTACTACTATATCTACGCCTAATTTTAATGGATTTTGTAGGTATGGTGTTGCAAATGTATTGTCTGCGATTACTAATGTATCTTTTGAGTTTGCTTTTGCAAGTTTTACTACTTCTTCTATATCTATTACATCTAGGGTTGGGTTTGCTGGTGTTTCTAGATATACTATTCTTGTGTTTTCTTTTAAATGTTTTTTAACTTCTTCTAGGTCTGTCATATCTATGAATTCTACGTCTACGTTAAATTTTGTTATTTCATTTAAAAATGCAAATGTACATCCGTAGAGTGTGCCGCATGCTAGGATATGATCTCCTGCTTTTATGAATGGCCAGATTGATGATGTGATTGCTCCCATTCCTGATGATGTTGATACTGCTGCTTCTGCTCCTTCAAGTGTTGCTAGTTTTTTTTCTAGGGCATCATTGGTTGGATTTCCTAGTCTTGAATAGATAAATCCTTCTTCTTCTAGGGCAAATCTTCTTCCACCTTGTTCTGCGTTTTCAAATATAAAGGTTGATGTTTGATATATTGGTAGTCCTAATGAACCGTATGTATCTTTTATTGCGCCTGCGTGTATTGTTTCTGTTGCAAATGATCTTTTTTTGTTTTCTGTCATTTTCTAATCCTTTCATTTCCATTGTTTCATTTTTACCAAATATTTAATATAATATATCCAAAGAGACTAAGGAGATATTATGAATTTAAACAAAATTATTTACGCTATAGAAGTTTCTAAAACAGGTTCTATTTCAAAGGCTGCAAAAAACCTCTACACATCCCAGCCTGCCATTTCCATGGCTATAAATGATCTTGAAAAAGAACTGGGTTTTAAAATTTTTGAGAGAAATCAAAGTGGAACTCAAACAACCGCCAAGGGACTTGAGTATCTCATAAAATGCCAAGATTTAATCAGCAAATATAAGGAAATCCAAAGACAATATGCTCCAGATAATAAGGATATTTCTGAGCTTAGAGTCTCAAGTCAGCACTTTAATTTTGCCGTTTCAGCTTTTATGAAATTAATTGACAAGTACAAGGATAATTCTTTCAAATTTTATTTAAAAGAAACCACATCTCTTGATGCCATTAACCACGTTGAAAACGATTATTCTGATCTTGCCTTTATTTACATAAATGAACCTTATAGGCAAGCTATTTTTAATTTATTTAAAGAAAAATCTTTATCTTATGTTACAATTGCCAAGGTCATTCCTCATGTTTTCATTAATAAAGACCATCCATTAGCGAATGAAAATTTGATTAAGATAGATGATCTTTATAATTATCCTATGATAATTTATGAGCAAAATGACACTGAGATTTTGCCGGAAGAATTTGTAAACTTACCTGATCACAAACAGGTTATCTATACCCAAGATAGGGGCACGACTTTGGGGCTTATTTCCAACACAAATTCTTTTAATGTTGGAACAGGTTGCCTTCATCCAAATAGTGGATTTCCTAATATCAAAACTGTTAAGCTTGAAAATCCAGAAAATTTATCTATGGATATAGGTTATGTTTACAAATCTTCCAAAAATCTTTCAAAGCTTTGTAAGGAATATTTATCCCTAACTAAGCGTGAGCTTGTTCATTGTCTTCCAAATTTTTAACATGACCTGCAACTTTTGATTCAGCCATATCATATTCAAAATTCCATTTATCTTTTGCAGCTGTAAATGGTACATAGATAGAAACTATGGAAACAACTCCCAAGATAAATTGATACCAGAAATATGGCATAATTTGGAATGGTGCTACAGCACCTTTTGTAAAGCTTGCAGCTATTAATACTTGAGCAGCATAAGGTACTATTCCTTGGAATACGCAAGAGAATGTATCAAGAAGTGATGCAGATCTTCTAGGGTCGATCTTATATTCTTTACACATTTTCTTTGCAATTGGACCTGAAATAATAATTGCAACAGTATTGTTTGCTACAGCAATATCAGCAAGAGAAACTAGAGCAGCTATACCAAGCTCGCCAGATTTTTCTCCCTTTGCAAATTTTTTGATTTTTGAAATAATCCAATTAATACCGCCCTCTTTGGTAACCATATTAGAAAGACCACCAATTAGCATTGAAAGTAAGAATATTTCAAACATTCCAGTAAATCCTTCCCACATAGTTTGAGAAAGAGCGAGTAAGTTAAATCCGTTGTTCATAAGAAGAACAATACCAGATAAAACAATACCACCAGTTAAAACTAAAAATACATTAACGCCCATAAGAGCAACTACCAATACGAAGATATAAGGAATAATCTTAATAATATCGTAAGATAAATCTTTTTGAGCTGGTTGAGTTTCAGGCGCACCTAAAATTAATAGCAAAATAAAAGTAATTATTCCAGCAGGAAGAGCCATTTTAATGTTCATCCTAAACTTATCTTTCATTTCACAGTTTTGAGTTCTAGTTGCAGCTATAGTTGTATCAGAAATAACAGATAAGTTATCTCCAAACATTGAGCCACCAACCAAAGCACCAAGCATCAAAGCAATATTGATACCACCGGAAGTAGCAAGACCAATTGCAATAGGTCCTAAAGCTGTAATTGTTCCAACAGAAGTACCAGTAGCTATAGAAATAAAACAAGCTATTAAAAATACACCTGCAGTTAAGAATTTAGCAGGAACAACAGAAAGTCCCAAGCCAACTACAGAGTCAACTCCACCAGAGGCAGAAGCCAAAGCAGAGAAAGCGCCAGCCAATATGTAAATCAAACACATAATTATAATGTTTGAGTCGCCACAACCTTCAACTAAATTGTCAAATTTTTCATCAATACTTCCACCAAATAATAAAAATGCACTAATAATACCAACAAGAGCTGCAATAGGTGCAGGCAATTGATAAAATGCCATTTCTACTCCTCTTAAATGAAGTACGATACCTGTGGCAAGATAAATAACGATAAAAACCAAAAATGGAATTAACGCCTTTCCTGAAATTTTTTCATTTTCTTTCACAATATTCACCCCTTTTTTAAAAATGATTACGTTTTCACTATTATAATACATTAGATTAAAATCGTTGTAAAATACATATAAGTTATGGTGCATATAAGAAAAACTTATAAAAGCTTTTTCACATTTTTATTGATAAAGATTCTCATTCGTATTATAATAAAAAAAAAGATTATATGCTTGTTAATCTTTATTTGTAATTTTTTATTTATAAGGGGTAATTATGATTAAAATTTCAAATTTACATAAGTTTTATGGAAAAAATTCTAACAAGATAGAAGTTTTAAAGGGAATTGATTTAACTTTTGACGAAGGAAAAATAATTTGTATTTTAGGTCCTTCTGGTTCTGGAAAATCTACCTTGTTGAATATTATTGGTGGAATTGAAACAATTGACATAGGAAATGTTAATATTTTAGGTAAAAATCTAGGTGAATTAAATAAAAAAGATTTGGAAATTTTTAGGCGTAATAATTTGGGCTTTGTTTTTCAATTTTATAATTTAATTAGTGATTTAAATGTTATAGAAAATATTGAGCTTGGTAAATTTTTGTCTGATAATCCTCTTGATATTGATGATTTGATTGATAATCTTGGTTTATCTGACCAAAAATATAAATTCCCAAACGAAATTTCTGGAGGTCAAGCGCAAAGAACTTCTATTGCAAGGGCTATGGTAAAAAGTCCTAGAATTTTAATTTGTGATGAGCCAACTGGTGCTCTTGATTATGAAAGCGCTAAGGATGTTTTGAATTTAATTGAAAATTTAAATAAAATTTATAAATCTACGATTTTAATTGCAACTCACAATACTAATATAAGTAAAATGTGTGATATTATTTTAAATTTACATGATGGTAAAATAAAAAATCTTTTTGTAAATTCAAATAAAATATCTGCTAAGGAGGTTTCTTGGTAATGAAAAATCCTCTTAATAAAAGAATTTATAGGCAAATAAAATCTAATCCTTTTAAATTTTTTTCTATTTTTTTAACTTTAACCATTTTAATTATTTTTTCATCATCATTTTTTACTGCCCAACAGTCTATTAAACATTTGTATTACAAGCAAATTGATGATGGAAAAGTTGAGGATGGAGAATTTGTTTGTATTGATAAACTATCTAATAAAACAATCAAAGCCTTGGAAGATCTTTCTTTGAATGTTTATGAAAATTTTTATTTTGAAGAAAACTATCATGATGATAGGACTTTAAGAGTTTTTAAAAATAGAAATCGTATCAATATTAGTCAAATTTTTGATGGAAGATTGGCAAATAATGACAATGAAATTGCTATTTCTGCTAATTATGCAAGGGCAAATAAAATAAATATAGGAGATTTTTTGAAAATTAAAAATAAAAAATATCTCGTAACAGGCCTTGTTTCTTTGCCTGACTATTCTACTCTTCTTAAAAATAGGGAAGATATTGTTATGGATACAGGATACTTTGGTGTTTGTCTTTTGTCTTCTAAAACTTTTGATAAGATAAAGGATAAAAAAATTGTTTATAATTATTCTTATCATGATAAATTTTCTAAAAATAGTAAAGTTGCAAATAAAAGGCTTAAAAATGTTGGAAAAATTATCAATAAAAATAATCTAATGATTGATGGTGTTACAAGATATGATAATAAATGCATAACTTATATTATGGATGATATGGATGGGGATGTGCCTACTATGATTTCGGCTAGTATTTTATTATTTATTTCTCTAGCCTTTATTAGTGCTGTGCAAATAAAAAATTTAATCGAAAATGAATCTCCAATAATTGGTTGTCTTTTAGCTTCTGGTTACAAAAAAAAGGAATTATTAAAAAATTATATGGCTATGCCTTTGTTTTTGGCAATTTTGGCATCTATTTGTGGAAATTTTATAGCCTTTACTTATTTTTATAAAAAATATGCTGATGTGTATTATCTTTCTTTTGAACTACCAAAATTTGAGCTAAATACAAACCATCTTACCTTTGCATTTACGACTATTTTGCCTATTTTTATATATTTGGTAATTAATTTTTTTGTTGTATATTTTTCTTTAAATCACAATCCTATTGACTTTTTGAGAAAAAATTTATATAAGAAAAATAAAATATCAAAACTTAAATTGAAAAATTTTTCTTTTATGCAAAAGGCAAAACTAAGATTGATATTAGACAACAAACTAAATTTTCTAGCCCTACTATTTGGAATTTTCTTAGCAAATTTGCTTTTGGTTTTCTCTCTTTGCCTTGAACCTTCTTTTGAAAATTATGCAAAAAAAATGAAAGATGAGATGAAATATGACCATATTTACTTTGTAAAGACAAAGGATGAAAAAATAAAATCGGATATGGCTAGCATTGTAAATGTAAATTTGGTAAATTTTGATGACAAAAAAATTCAATTTTATGGAGTTGATAAAAATAGCAAGTACGATAATAAAAATTTAAATGAGCTTAAAAAAGATGAAGTTGTTATATCATACGGTCTTGCACAAAGATTTAATCTAGGTAAAAAAGATACAATAAAAGTCTTAAACTCTTATAATAATAAAACTAATACCTTAAAGATAAAAAAAATTGACGATAAGATAAAAACTTTGCAAATTTTAACAAATAGACAAAACTTAAATAAATTAATAGGAAAGGATTCTTCATATTTTAATAGTTACTTATCAGATAAAAAGTTAGATATTTCAAAAGAAAATTTAATTACAGAGATAAACAAAAAGGATATGACAAAATTTATGGACCATTTTTTTGACCACTTTAAATTTGTTTTTAAAATCGTCCTTATTGTTTCGCTCGTCTTTTATTTTATAATAACGAGCGTTATTTCAACAACTATTATTGATAAATCAAAAGAAAATATAAGCTACCTTAAAATATTTGGATTTAAAGATAAAGAAGTTGTAAAAATTTACATCAATACCATACTCTTTTTACTTGTAATTTTTGAGCTTATACTAATGCCACTACTGAATATAATACTAAAATTTTTAATAAAAATTTCTATGGAAAAACTCGATATTTTTGTGGATATATCTATCCCAAATAAAATATTTGCCTTTGCATTTTTCTTGAGTTTACTTACTTTTATAATTACACAAATTATTGAAAGCTATAAAATTTCAAAATTAGACATGGTAAAAGAGCTTAAAAATATCAATGGATAAATAAAATTTATACCTTGGTATCTGATGCTTTTGCTTATTTTTTAACATCTCCTTTTATATTTGCTAATTTATTATGTCAATTTCTACAATAAAAATTAAAAAATCAAATTTTGGGTATATCAATATATATGAGATGAAAATATATATAAAAAAGGAGCTAATAATGAAAATAAAAAATGTAACCGTAGCTGGTGGTGGCGTTTTGGGTGCTCAAATTGCATACGTCACAGCTTTTCATGGATTTAATGTAACGATTTGGGGAAGAAGTGAAGGTTCTATTGAAAGAATTAAGCCAAGAATTGAAAATTTACACAATATTTTTTCTAAGGAACTTATGGCTTGTCCTTCATATATTGGAGCTGAAAATCCAAATTATCCTAGGTCTTTTTTCAAGGATAAAAACGAAATTACTAATGAAAAAATAGAAGAATTAAAAAATGTAAATGAAAAAATTTTCAAAGAAATAAAATACACTACCGACTTGAATGAGGCATTTTCTGATGCTGATCTTGTTATTGAGGCAATTGCAGAAATTGTTGATGAAAAGAAAGATTTTTATGAAAAAATTTCTTCTTATTTAAAGGAAGATGCAATTATTGCAACAAATTCTTCAACTTTCTTGCCTTCAACATTTAGAGAATATACAGGAAGAGAAGATAAATTTTTAAGTCTTCACTTTGCAAACTCAATTTGGAGACAAAATCTTGCTGAGGTAATGAAGCACGACAAAACAAGTGATGAAGCTTTTGAAAGTGTTATCGAATTTGCAAAAAATATAGGAATGTATCCAGCTGTAATTAAAAAAGAGCAAGCAGGATATATTTTGAATTCTTTGCTTGTTCCATTTATTAATGCTGGTCTAAATCTTTATGGAAATGATGTTGCTGATCCAAAAGATATAGATATGGATTGGAAAATCGGAACAGGCTCTCCAAGAGGACCTTTCGAAATAATTGATATAGTTGGTATTACAACTGTAATAAATATTTCAAAAACAAATCCTCAAGCAAATGATCCAAATTCTCCAATTGCAAAAGCTATTAAAAAATTGGAGGAAAGAGCTGCCAAAGGCTTAAAGGGTATTGAAACTGGGAAAGGATTTTATAAATATAAATAAAAATATAAGGCGATAAATTATTTTTATCGCCTCAGACTGTTGACAAAGTAGGTGCAAATGCACCTACTTTTTAAACTTCTAAAGGAATGTGTTTAAATTCATTTACATCAAACAATCCTTTGTCTGTCATCTTTATATCCGGTATAACCGGTAGAGCCATAAATCCAAGAGTCATAAATGGATCTATTCCATCTCCTACTCCAAGCTCTTTTGCTTTTTCTAATAATTTCTTGATCTCTTCATGTACTTCTGTCATTGATTTACTACTCATAATGCCTGCTATATCAAGTCTTAAAGACCCTTCTAATTTTCCATTTGAAGATATTGCCATTCCACCACTCATCTCATCTATTTTCTTTATTACGTTTAGCATATCTTCATCATTGTCCCCAATAACAACTAAATTATGGCTATCGTGTGCTATTGTAGTTCCAACAGCGGCATTTTTTATATCATATCCCTTTATCAATCCTATTGCTATTGCAGAATTTCCGGTGTGTCTTTCAATTACCACTATTTTTCTTATTCCGTAATCTGAGTATTCGAAGTAACCATCTTTTACATCTACATCACAGATAATTTTCTTAGTTAAAAGTGATTCTTTTTCCATTTCAATTACATGGACTCTGTTTGAATTCAATCTAAGTTTTAAATCTTCTAATTTAAAATCTCTTATATTCATTTTTGAAAGTACCTTTGGAGAAAGTTTTTGTGGAAAATCTACTATTACTTTTCCATCTTCTGCTACTTTCTTGCCTCCAATGAAAACTGCTTTTGCGTTTATGTTATTCAAATCATCGAATAAAAAGAAATCTGCAACATACCCCGGTGCAATTGCCCCTGAATTTTCCATTTTGTAACACTGAGCCGGATTTAAAGTTGCCATTTTAATTGCATCTAAAGGTTCCATCCCCAATTTAATTGCTTTTCTCACATTGTTATCTACATTTCCATCTTTTAACAAGTCTTGCGGATGTCTATCATCTGTACAGAAGAAACAACGACTTATGTTATCTTTTGTAACTCCTTTTATCAGTGCTTCTAAATTTTTAGCAGCTGTACCTTCTCTTAATTGAATGTACATTCCTCGGCGAATCTTTTCTTTCATTTCATCTACAGCTGAACACTCATGGTCTGTTGAAATACCAGCTAGTACATAATCGTCCAACGCCTTTCCTGATAAAAGTGGGGCGTGTCCATCTACTACCTTATTGCTATTTTTAGCCAAGTCAATTTTTTCCAAGATGTCTTCTGATCGATTTACTGTTCCAACAAAATCCATCATTTCTCCTAACCCCAAAACTCTCGGATCATTTATCATCTCTTTATAATCGCAAGCTTTTAAAATAGCTCCACTTGTTTCAAATGGTGTACATGGAACGCATGATGGCAACATTACATATACATGTGCCGGTAGATCTTTTGTTTCATCTATTATGTATTCAAGCCCATCAAGCCCACACACATTTGCTATCTCATGTGGATCTGCTATTATAGTTGAAACTCCTCTTGCAACTAAACATTTTAAAAATTCAGCTGGAGATACCATAGAAGACTCTATGTGCACGTGTCCGTCAGTCATAGTTGGTGATAGGTAGGATCCTTTTGCATCTACAATCTCATCTGCATCTTCATAATCTCCAATGCCAATAATTTTTCCATTCTTCACTGCTACATTTCCCTTGTAAATTTCATTTTGAAACACATCTATTACTTTGACATCTTTTATTATCAAATCCGCTTTCATATCACTCTTTAACATTTCTCTCTCCTTATAAAAATAACATTTTAACTAAAGACAAAATTCCCATAGCACACATTGGTAAAGATATTTGTTTAAATTTACCAGTTATAATATTTAATACTACATAAGATAAAATTCCTATCATAATACCATCCGCAATACTGTAAGTAAGAGGAATTATGATAAAGGTTAAAAATGCAGGTATAGCTTCTGTTATATTATCAAAATCTATAGCTTTTACTGCACTTGTCATTGACAATCCAACTGTTACGAGAACCGGAGTTATAGCAGCACTTGGTACTATTAAAAATAGTGGGCTAAAAAATAATGCGAGTACAAACATTAATGCACTTGTCACTGCCATAAGTCCTGTTCGCCCTCCCTCTTCTATGTCGGCTGAAGTTTCTAATGTTGTTCCCACAACACTTGTTCCTAAACACCCAGCTACAATTGTTCCTAAAGAATCTACTAGAAAAGATTTATTCATATCTTTTGCTTCATTATTTTCATCTGTTAATCCCGCTTTTATTGAAAGGCCTGTTACAGTCCCTATATTGTTAAAAATAGACATGAAAATGAAAACGAATACACATACAGCCATGTCTGTAGTAAAAATTTAATGAACAGTTAAACAGAAACAATCAGCCCAGATATTATAACATTCATTAAAAATTTAATAATATTAGAAAACCCAGGAGATTTTTCCTGGGTTGTCTTCATTCTGAGGCGATAAATTATTTTTATCGCCTTTTAAATTTTTATAAGCCCAGCTAATCCAAATAAATAATTTACAAATTATTTCTCAAAATCTTCCCTCAAAATACCATAAACACACGAATCAACAATCCCCTGATTATTATAATCAGCCTTTCTTAACCTACCCTCATAAACAAGACCACATTTTTCCATAACCTTGCCAGAATATGGATTATTAGGATCATGAGAAGATTCGATCCTATCAAAACCAAGAGAAAATAAAAAAGAAATTATAGAAGAAAAAGCCTCAGAGGTATATCCCATATTCCAAAATTTTTTCCCAATACAATAACCAATATGACAAGAATTAACACTTTTATCAATAGAAATCACACTAATAGTTCCAATCGGTTCAGCTAATTCTTTAAGTTCAATAATCCATTGAAAAAAATCATCATTTTTATAAGAATCAACCCAGTTTCTTATAATTTTCTCACTTTCAAGAACATTTTTATGAGCTTTCCATCTTAAAAACTTAGTAACTTCCTCATCATACATCCAATTCTTATAAGCTAAAGAGGCATCAGAAATCTTAGCCTTTCTTAAAATTAACCTATTAGTAAAAATTTTTTTAGTTAAATTCATAAAATTTATCCTCATTATTAAATGTTTTTACATATATATTAACATACTAGATTTTCAAAAGTAAACTAAAACTTTAAATAAATTAAAATACAAAAAATGAGCTGTTGAAACAACCCATTTTTTATTGATTTTTTAAATTTCTTTTATTATTTTTAGCTTATATGTTACTATTGTTTCATCTTTTTCTCTTTGCATTTTTAAATTATATTTTTCTCCACACAAAAGTTTTATCCTATTATTTACATTTTCCATGCCTATTCCTCCAAGTTTTGTTGGAATATTTTCTTTTTTTTCTTTTGGACCTAGTCCGTTATCTATTATTTTTATTATTAAATATTCTGGATTTTTTTCTACTATAATTTTAATGTAAGACTTGGATTTTTTTTCTCTTATTCCGTGATAAATTGCATTTTCTATTATTGGTTGGAGTATTAATTTTGGAACGTATAGACTGCTTGTTTGTATTTTTTTTATAAATTCGTAGGTAAATTTATTGTCATATCTTATTTTTTGTATATCTAGATAATTTTTTGCATGCCCTATTTCCTTATCAAGTTTTACGAAATCTTCGTCAATGTTTAGGCTGTTTCTTAGAAGCATCCCTAAATTTTTGGTTTCTTTTATTGTTTTTTCTTTTTCGCAAAATTCTACAAGCCACAAAATTGTATCCAAGGTATTGTATAAAAAATGTGGATTTATTTGGCTTTGGAGAGCTTTGACTTGGTAGGTTCTTTTTTGTTCTTCTTTTTTTTCTATATCTTCTGTTAGAACAAAAATCCTATCTATTAGGTTGTTGTATTCTTTTGTTAAGATTTGTATTTCGCTTGATGCTTGAGGGAGAGATTTTATTTTATATAATTTTTTGTCGGTTTTTTTGATTTCTCCAATCAAATAAATTATTGGTTTGCTTATTTTTTTGATACAAAAATCGACACTAACAAAGTCAAAACAAAAACGATTAGGGCAAGAATTAGGGAGCTTTCTATTAATTGTTTTTTTAAATTAGAAATTGCGTTTGAAAAGGAAATTCCTACTAGCTTCCATTGGGTATTTGGAATAAAAACATTTGATGAAACAAAGTCCATTTTTTCTGGTTTCATCCTCTTTTTTAAAAGTTTTTCGTAATCTTTTTTGCCAAAATCTTCCATATTTTTTGATTTAAAAAGGAGTTCTTCTTCTGAGGACAAAATAAAAACATAGCCATCTTTGCCAAAATTTATTGTCGAAAGAAAATCTTCCAAAAATTTATAGGAAAGATTTATAACCACAAAGCCCAATCTTTTATTATTTTTATCTTTAATTTCTTTGGAAATACTTATTATATTTTTTGATGAATCACTAGATATTTTTGAAAAATCAGCCTTGCTTGCGAATGCCATATTATTTGAATTTATAAGTTTTTTATACCAAGAAATATTTTTCATATCCTTATTTGTTTCTAAATTTACTTTTTCATTTGAAATAATATTTCCATTTTCAGAAACTAGGAAAATTTTTTTTATAAATTCATCGCTTTTTTCGCTAACTTTTATTATGTCTTTCAAATTTTTAAAATCCGTCTTATCATCCATTATATTTTGACTTTCGGCTGACATAGCCAAAAGAGAGGCAAGGTTTTTATTTTTTTCTAGATAGCTTGCCACATAAATACTTGCATTTTTAACTTCTTGGCTTGTTTCTTCTTTTTCATATGTCATAAGCTTTGAAGAACTTTGCTTGTACCAAGAAAAAAGCATTAGAGATATTATAAGAATAGAAATTACAAAAAAGCAAGCACTTATTTTGAATTCTATTTTTTTGAAAATCTTTTTCATTTATTTTTTCCTAATTTGTTTTGGACTTTTGCCAAAATATTTTTTAAATTTATTAGAAAAATATGAAACATCATAGATACCAACAGCATCTGCTATCTCTTGATTTTTCATATCGCTTGTCAAAAGCAAAATCCTTGCCTTTTCCATTCTCAATTTATTGGATAAATCCTGGAAGGATAGACCGTAAATTTCTTTTATCAAACTGCTTAAATAATTATTATTGTAGCCGATGTCGCTTGCCATCTTATTTAAAGAAAAATCTTCACAAAATACATTTTTATCAATATATTTTTTTATATCTTCATAAGATTCTTTTGCCTTTAAATTCTCATCATTATACTCTTTCAAAGACTCATTTTTTCTGTTAATATTAAGCTTATTTACAGCAGTTTTTAACATATATTCTACATCTTTTTTGCTAACAGGTTTTAAAATATAATCGTCCACATTTGCCCTAATAGCAGCTTGGGCATAATCAAAATAATTGTAGCCTGTAAGAATTAACAAGTAAGAATCTGGATTTTTTTCCTTTATTTTTTTACTAGCACTAAGGCCATCAACTATAGGCATATTTATATCCATTATAACTATATCTATCTTGTTTTTTAAGGCCAAATCAACAGCCTCTTTCCCATTTTCCGCCTCAAAAACTTGATCAATTTCCAAACTCTCAAAATCTATTAAATTTTTTATGCCCTTTCTTATGATTGATTCATCATCTGCTATTAACAATTTATACATAATCCCCTACTTTACAAGATGTTTTAAATATCCATATCCCCTATCTTCCATATCTTTAAGTGGAATAAATTTAATCGAAGCTGAATTTATACAAAAACGAAGACCGCCAAGTTCTTTAGGGCCATCATTAAAAACATGTCCCAAATGAGAATCCCCAGACCTACTTCTCACTTCAGTTCTGTTCATATTATACGACTTATCTTCACGATATGTCACAACATCTTTGGCTATTGGCTTAGAAAAAGATGGCCAACCACAACCCGAATCAAATTTATCACTTGATGAAAACAAAGGCTCTCCTGTTGCTACATCAACATAAATACCTTTTTCCTTATTATCCCAATATTCATTAGAAAAAGAAGATTCAGTTTCATTTTTTTGAGTAACCCTATATTGAATATCCGTAAGTTTTCTCTTCAAATCATCATCCGAAGGTTTAGGATATTTAGCAGGATCAATCACAACTTCACCCGCCTTTGACAAGTCGATATGGCAATATCCATTTGGATTTTTCCTCAAATAATCTTGATGATAATCTTCAGCCACAATAAAATTTTTAAGTTTCATATTTTCAACCACAATTTTTTCGCTGTATTTTTTTGCCTGAAAATTCATAACCTTATCTATAACTTCCTTATCAGAATCATCCACATAATAAATCCCAGTCCTATATTGACTTCCCCTATCATTTCCTTGTTTATTAAGGCTAGTTGGATCAATTATTTTAAAATAATGATTAAGCAAGTCCTCAAGCTTTATTTTTTTACTATCATAAGTTACTTCCACAGTTTCCGCATAGCCACTTTTGCCACTACTTACCGTTTTATAAGTCGGGTTATTAACCTTTCCATTTGCATAACCACTTACAGCATCATAAACCCCATAAATTCTTTGCATATATTCCTCAACACCCCAAAAACAACCACCAGCTAGGTAGATTTTTTTAAGATCATCCTTAGAATAATTTTCCTTTTCCTTATCCATATTTTTTTGATTTTCCATTTCCTTTAAATTTTTCTTATTATTAGAGTCAATAATTTCATCAATTTTTTTGCCGATTTCCTCATTTGTGCTAGAAATATTTCCATTATCCTTAGACTTATTCTTAGACTTATTAGAACAAGCCACCAAAAAGATAGCACAAATCAAAAAAACAAAAATAAATTTACTTTTCATACAAAACTCCTATTTGATCTGTTTAAAAATTTCATTGATAGTATCCTTATCCAAAGCCCCTGGAGCAACCTTGACAAGCTTACCCTCAGAATCCAAAAATACATTTGTAGGAGTAGATTTAACATTAAATTTTTTAATAAAATCCCCACTCGTATCATACAAAGTATTAATATTTTTATATTCCAAACCATCAAACCATTTTATAAAATCCTTCTTAGATTTTTCCCCCATTTGGTCAGGAGCAACCACACTTACAACCTGATAATCCCCATTACCATTAGACAATTCATCCAATTCGCCAAGACTTGACAAACAAATAGGACACCAAGAAGCCCAAAACTTAATATAAGTTTTCTTTCCCTTAAAAGAATCCAAAGAAACCTTGTTTCCGTCCCTATCCTCAAGATTCAAAGAATTATCACTATCTTTATTTTCCTTACTATTACTTGAAATATTTTTATCCTTCATATCATTCATATTTTTATCCACCGATTTTTCACTAGAGCATGCACTAAGAGCAAAAGCTATAACTAAAAACGGAATTGCTAAAGATTTTTTCATATATCCTCCTAAATAAATAAATTATTAAAAAATGAAGTAAGATTAGGCAATTGATTAGTCATAAGAACAACGCCCATTACCATTATCAAAAATCCACCCAAACGTTTCATAAAAATAAGATGTTTTCTAAAAAAATCAAAATTTTTATTAAGAGTAGATGATAAAACAGCCATCAATAAAAACGGAACCATAAGGCCAAAAGAATAAACTAGCATCATAAAAGCCCCATAAAATTCCTTACCACTGCTTGCAGAAGTAAGAAGAACCGCTCCAAGAATTGGACCAACACAAGGTGTCCAACCCAAAGAAAAAGAAAGCCCCATAAGATAAGTCCCCAAAGCCTTAGTTTTCTTATTTTTAAAATTAACAGTCTTAGTAACATTCAATTTTTCAATATTAATAATTTCCATTTGATGAAGACCTAACAAAAATACAATAAGGCCACCAATAAAAATCACCCATCTATTATTAACAAATTTTCCAAAAAGACCTGCACCAAAACCCAAAATAACAAAACTAGTAGCAAGACCCAAAATAAAAGTCATAGTTTTAATAATAGCACCAATATTTATATAAATTTTTCCAAATTTAAAATTTTTATATTCTCCCCTTTGATCAGTAATGATACCAATATAAGCAGGCATCAAAGAAAAAGTACAAGGAGCAAAAAACGATAAAAAGCCAGCAATAAAAACCGAGCTTAAAAGTAATTGATTTTCAATCATAAATACCTCCTTTTTTTTATAATATAATTATAAAATCAAAGGAAAAATAATAGAATAGAAATATCTTATGTAAAATATAAAAATAATCAGATATTAAATAATAAAATAAAAATACAAGCAAAAAAAATTTAAAATCAAAAAAATTATATTTATAGACAACAAAAAAGACTAGCTTATGCTAGTCTTGATTGTTTGGCAACTTCCTAGTCTCCCGGGAGGT
>NZ_KV808688.1:175179-216685 GCF_001812365.1 Anaerococcus sp. HMSC065G05 | reverse complement strand
AATTTATTGGTGGGTTTGTCGACGCTCTGGGAGAGGAGAAATCCTCTCTTTTTATTTTTTTAATATATATACTAAATCAAAAACTTTTTCTAAAAATATTACAAATATATTGAATTTCAAGCTAAATGTTGACAATTATTACAAAACAATATATTATTATAGTAATAACAATATAAGGAGTTTTAAATGAAACAAAATAGTAACAAGAATTTTACAAAAATTACAAGTGGCGCATTAGTTTTGTTGCTTGCAAGTGGTGGATTATTTTCTAATTCTTCTGCTAAAGATATTGAATCCACTAATGTTGAAAAGGTTATAGTAGATAAAAAACTTGACTTAGAAGAAAAAGACAAAATCGAAGAAAAAGAATCTATACAAGAATCAGAAAAAAATGAAGAAGTTGAAAATACAGATAAAAACATTGAAGAAGTTTTAAATAATAAAAACGAAGAGAAATCTGAGGAAAATTCAACTATCCAAACTCTTGTAGATAATATAGAAGATGATCAAACAAATAATGTTGAATCAGAAAATGAAACTTTAGAGAAAAATCTTAATGAAGTTGAAAATCCTGAGCTTTCAGAAAATAATATAGAAAATTCTCAAAATGAAAATGAAAAAACAGAAAATGTTAAAGATGTAGAAGATGTAAAAGAAGAAACTGAAGAAACTGATGAAGATAAGCTTATAGTAGATGAGAAAGATAATAATCAAGAAGAAAATATTGATAATGTAGAAGAAAATTTACCTGAAAATCCTATAAATGATAAAAAGGATGAAGACCTTATTAAGGAAAAAGTTGAAGAAAATAAGGCTGATGATAATAATAAAAAAGAAACTTCTGAAAAAGAATTAATAAAAGAGGAAAAGCCTGTTATCGAACAAAAAGAAGAAAAAAATTCTAATGAAGAATTGCAAGTAGCACCTGTAATTAAAAAGGCTGCTGTAAAAAGTCCTTCATTAAAAGCTGCTCCTAAAGCTGTTTCTTACCAAAACAAATCTTCTAATAAGGGAAAATATATAAATAATTACAATAATAGAAAAGAATTTCTTGAAATGCTTGCAAGCCATTCAAGCCTTGCTAAGGAATATAATATTTTCCCAGAAGTTATGATGGGACAAGCTATCCTTGAATCAGGATGGGGAGAATCTGGACTTGCTAAATATAGTAAGAATTTATTTGGAGTAAAAGTTCCTAATTCTCAAAAAGGAAAAGGTAAGGGTCATGTTTACCTAACTAACGAAGAAATTAACGGTAAAAATATAAGAATAAAAGACGAGTTTAGAAAATTTGATACTTACGAACAAAGTATTAGACAATATCTAAGCTTACTAAGCGGTAGATATTATAGCAGTTTTGGCGTTACTAAAGCTAAAGATTATAAAGAACAACTAAGACTAATTAAAAAAGCTGGATATGCAACAGCTAGTAATTATGTTGATGCTGTTTTGAATGTAATTACCAGAAATAATTTATCTGCATTAGCTAATCAATATTTAAACTCAAATACAACAAGAGCAAATAATTCCGCTACTGCAAAATCAAATAACTCAAAGAAAAACTCTAATACTTTAGTAGCTAATACATCTAATAAAAAAGTAAGTGCAAGTAAAACCGACAAAAAAGCTAAGGTAAATAACAAACAAAGTCAAAGAGTTGCTAAAGCTACACAAAAACCAAGTGTTAAAGTTGCCGATGCTAAATCAACTACAAATCCACAAAATATTCTTGCATCATCTACTAAATCTAAACAACTTTCAAGCGATAGCAAAAATATTATTGTAGCTTCAACAGCTGACGCAACAATAAAACCAGTTGAAAATATTCAAGCAAATAATAATGTAGAAAATAATGAAAATCAAAAATCTAGCTCAATAAATAATAGAAAGAAAGCACAAACAACAGATAACAATGTAAGTGCAACAACAAATACTACTTACAGCAACAGCGGTTCGGAAAATGTAAAAACCGGAGTAGGCTCACTAAGTTCTATTTTAATCACACTTTCTACAGCGAGTTTTGCTCTAATAGCATCTAAGAAAAGAAAATAGAAATTTAAATTTTGGATAAAGAAAAATTCTTTATCCAATTTTTTTATTTATATAATTTTTCAAATCATACTGTAATGAATTGTTTAATCCGATTTAAAATTAAATTAATACTCAAAATGTAAAAATTCAATTTTTATTATTTATTTAGGAGTATAATTGTATTAACAAAAATATAAAATCGCTTAAAACGCAAAATACGACGTCTGATTTTTTAGAAAATTAATATAATTTAAAAATTTGTAGTAATGTTTTATGAGTCGACTATAAATCCGCTGTTTTTATTTATAATTTTATTTCCAAAAAGTTTTTTTGCTAAAAAATTTTAATTAAAAACGTTATTAGTGGAGGAGCTTTTTGATTTTAAAATTATTGCACAAAATTATTATTTTGTGCAATAATTGATATTTTTATTTTTTTCTGCTATAATGAGCTTAGCACAAAATATTTAGGAGTTTTTTATGAATAAAATAAAGTCCCCCTTAATTTTAAAAGATTATCTTTCTTATTTAAAATCTATTAGAGCCTTATCTGAAAAAACTATTAGTGAATATCATTATGACCTTATTAATTTTATTTCTTTTCAAATATTAAGAAAGGTTTATTTTGATGATAAAGAAAAATTTGATTATGATTTAAAAAAATCAAATATTGATTCTAATAAAATTTTCAATCAAGCTTTTATTAACGATATTAATATTCAGGATATGTATTCTTATATATCTTATTTGGATAATGAACTTAATGACAATACTTCTACAAGGTCAAGAAAAATTTCTGCCTTGCGTTCTTTTTATAAATATTTACATCAAGAAATTGAAATTATTGATAATAATATAACAGAAAAATTAAGAAATCCAAAAATCCAAAAAAGACAACCTGTCTACCTCACTTTAAGTGAAACAGAACACTTACTTGAAATTGTTAGTCAAGAAAAAAATGAATTTTTAAGAAATAGAGATATGGCTATAGTTTTCACTTTTTTAACAACAGGCATGCGTCTTTCCGAACTTGTTAGTGTGGATTTAAAAGATATTAAAGATGATCATTTTTCAATTATTGGTAAAGGTAATAAAGAAAGAACTATATACCTAACTAAAAATTGCATAGATTTAATTGAAAATTATATAAAAATTAGAAAAAAATATTTAAAAGACAAAAAAATTGACGCTTTGTTTATATCTACTAGAAAACAAAGAATATCAAACAGAGCTGTTCAATCAACTGTTGAAAAATATTTAGAAAAAGCAGGTTTTGATACAAAAATCTATTCTACTCACAAACTAAGACATACAGCAGCAACTTTAATGTATAAGTATGGAAACGTGGATATAAGAGCCTTAAAAGATGTATTAGGACACGAAAGTGTATCAACCACTCAAATTTACACCCACTTGGATGATGAAGATTTGAAAAAAGCAGTAAACAAAAATCCTTTATCAAATTTAAAAATATAAAAAAATTCTTATCTATTAATATTAATTTTTCAAAGCTAGAATTTATAAAAAAATACTCAATCAATAACTAATTCTTATTGGTTGAGTATTTTTTAGTTTCATCACTTATTTTATGGAATTTATATCTAAAATTTTATTATCCACAAATTTTTCTAATACTTTCATCAAGGCAAGTTTTCCGTGGTATTTATTTAATCCGCCTTGCAAATAAACTGTGTATGGTTTTCTCAATGGCCCGTCGCAAGATAATTCAGAAGTAGCTCCTTCTACAAAGCCTCCTGATGACATTATAACAGGGTCTTCATATCCTGGCATTTGGTCAGCTATTGGTGTTAAATTGGAATCTACACTACAAGATTCTTGGATTGCTTTTGCAAATAATTCTAATTTTTCACTAGAATATAATTTTATAGCTTGGACTATATCGCTTCTTGGATCATCTAATTTTGGTATTATTTCATATCCTAAATCATCAAAAACTTTTGCGAAAAGAAGAGCAACTTTTATAGACTCAATTGTAGTTTTGCTTGAAAAATATAAACCTTGCAAGACATTTCGATTTGTTCCAAAACTTAATCCTTCATCTTTTCCAATTCCAGGTGCTGTAAGGGTATTTGCACAGTATTCAATCAAATCTTTTTTTCCAGAAATATATCCGCCAGTTATTGCAATTCCACCACCAAGATTTTTAATTAAAGAGCCAGCGATTATATCTGCACCTATTTCTATAGGTTCTTTGATTTCTGTGAATTCCCCATAACAATTATCTACAAAAATAATTACGTCTTTATTTATTTTTCGAATTTCAATAATTGCTTTTTCTATTTCACTAATACTAAAAGCTCTCCTATTTGTATATCCTGTTGATCTTTGAATCATTACAAGCTTTGTTTTATCATCTAATTTCTCTTTTATTTTTTCATATTGGATTTCTTGGTCATTTTTTAATTCTAATTTATCGTATATAATTCCTTTTGAAAGCAAATTTCCTTTTTTATTTCCTTCAATTCCAATAACCTGTTGTAAAGTATCATAAGGATCTCCATTTATTGATAAAATCTTATCTCCATAATTTAAAAGAGAAAATAAAACCAAAGAAATAGCATGAGTGCCAGATACTATATTTGGTCTTACAAGAGAATCTTCCGATTTAAAAATTGAAGAAAAAATATTTTCAACTACCTCTCTACCAATATCTGCATATCCATATCCTGTTGCAGAGTTAAAATGAATAGCAGAAAGACTATTATCGCTAAAAGCTTTTAAGACCTTTATTTGGTTATATTCACTTATCTTATCTAATTTTTTAAATTTATCTTCTAAACCAAGATCTATTTTTTCAATATAATTTTCAATCTTTGTATCAATTCCATATAATTTATTGTAAATCATAAGTCTCCTTTACAATTTTTTCCATATTTTCCAAGATTTTTTCATCCATATCCTCATCCCTATAAATTAAATGAGAAAAATCATATTGTAAATATTTTTTCATCCATGTGATTTGCCTTTTGGCATATCGTCTTGTATTTTTTTTGATTTCACTTCTTAGTTCATCATAAGAAATTTCATTTTCTTTATAAGAAAAAAATTCTTTATAACCTATAGCTTGTAATGACTTAGATAATGGACTTAGCTTATACTTTTTAGCTACAAAATCAAATTCATTTTCTAATCCGTCATTAATCATTTGGTCGACTCTAAGATTGATTTTTTCATAAAGTTTTGACCTATCCTTGTAGTTTATAAAAAACAATATAGGCTTTATATTTTTATTTAAATTTTTTAGACCTTTTCTTAATTCACTCGGTTTTTTTCCAGTTAATTTGTAAGTTTCAAAGGCTCTTATAATTCTTTGGGTTTCATTTGGATGATATTTTTTTGCCTCTATTGGATCAATTTCACAAAATTTTTCATACATATATTCATTTCCATACATTTGAAAATCTTTTGTAAGCTTGTTCCTTAAATTTTCATCTTTTTTATTTGTTCCATAATTCATATCAAATAAAATTGAATCAATATAAAAACCCGTACCACCAGCTATAATCGGCATTTTATTTTTCGAATTGATTTCACTTATTAGATTTATTGCCATATCCTTAAATTCTTGAACAGAATATTCTTCGTTTGGATATTTTATATCAAGTCCATAATGTTTTATGCCATCCATTTCGCTTTCTTTTATTTTGTTTGTACCTATATCCATATCCTTATAAATTTGTTGGCTGTCAGCAGAAATAATTTCTCCATCAAATTTTTTGGCAAGTTTTATAGCAAAATCACTTTTTCCACAAGCTGTAGGTCCTGTTACAATCAAAACTTTATCTATCAAAATATTTCTCCAATTCATCTTCTTCAATCATAATAATAGTAGATTTTCCATCGTAAGTTTTATATGGATTATCACACTTATTTAATTTATCTATTGTAGCCATAGCTTCTGATTTATTAATAATATCTCCTTTTCTAAAGACATTTTTGTTTATTAGCTTTGAAATTTTATTTAAAAATAAGTTTTCATTTTTCTCATCAATATCTAATAAATCATAGAAAAAATTATTATTTTCAGGTTCTTCAAATATTAAAGGAACAGCTCTAATTATTAATTTGTCATAAGAAAATTCCTCAATATCAAAACCCATTTTTTTGAAAATTTCTTTTTTTTCAAGATATTTATTATATTCTTGAAGATTTACTTTGACAATTTTTGATTCAACCAATCGTTGAGAGGAAATTTCTCCATTATTAAAATTTTCTATATATTTATCAAATTTAATTCTTTGATCAGCTCGTCTATTATCAAGGATTAAAATTTTATCATTATAAGAAAATAAAGCATACCTATTAAAAATTGAACACTTATAAGTAAGCTTATCAATTTCTAATTTTTTTACTGTTCCAAGGCTTTTCTTATTGTAGTCTATATCTTCTATTTTTTCATTTTTTTCAATAAAATTTAATTCTACACCACTAAAGAAATCTTCTTCCTTTTTTGCTTGGTCTTTTGTATCTGGATTTTTTTCAAAATTATAGGAATTTTCTTCCTCTTTTACCCTATTGTATGAATTTAAAATCTCATTATAATCATCATAAAAATTCAATTCTTCTTTATTTTTTTCTGATACTTTAACTTCCCTAATATTAATATTTTCATATAAGATTTTAGATACTTCATCTTCTAATAAATCAATTAACTCATTTTGATATGTGAATTTAATTTCTTTTTTGTTAGGATGAATATTTACATCAATATTGTTAGAATTTGTTTCTATAAAGATAAAAAAAGCTGGAAATCTTTGATTTGGAATAAGTGTTCTATATTCATTTTCTATAGCCTTGCTTATATTCTCATTTTCAATAAGCCTATTATTTACAAAAATATATTGAAAAGACCTATTTCCCCTATAATAATTAACTTTTGAAATAAATCCTTTAATTTTATAAAGAGAATTTTGAATTTCTATCTTGATAAGATTGTCTTTTAGATTCTCATCCAATAAATCAATAATTTTATTATCCATAGCTTGGTCTTTTAATGTATAAAAAATCAATCTATTATCTTTTATAAATTTAAATGAAACATCATTATATCCTAAGGCTAATGCTTGCATTATTTTTGCTATTTTATTTGATTCATTTATATCAGATGATAAAAATTTACGTCTTACAGGAAGATTTGAAAATAAATCATAAACTTCTATGCTTGTCCCCATATTTGTAGCTATAGAATTATATGACTTTATATTTCCATTTTCAAAAATCAATTCTTTGCCTAGATTTTGATTTTTTGTTTTTGAAATTGCTTTTATATTTGCACAAGCAACAATTGATGATAAGGCTTCGCCCCTAAATCCAAGAGTAAATAAATCATATAAATCTGAGAAATCTTTAATTTTTGAAGTTGCATGTCTTTTAAAAGCTCTTTTAAAATCATCCTCATCAATTCCTAGCCCATCATCAGTAACTCTTATATAAGATTTTCCACCATTTTTTATTTCTACAACTATATTTTTGGCATTTGCATCTATTGAATTTTCTACTAATTCTTTTACTATAGAAACAGGAGATTCTATAACTTCTCCTGCCGCTATTTTTTCTATTGTTTTTTTGTCAAGTTCTATGATTTTCATCATATCTCCTTTATATTATCAATAAGCTTGTTTAGAATATTTATTGCTTCTAATGGGGTTAATTCATTTATATTTATCAAATTAACTTTATTTTTCAATTCATCAATTTTAATTTTATTCAAATCATCTATAGAAGATTTTATTATTTTGTTATTGTCCTTGAATATCTCATCACTTTCATCAAGCTTATTCATAAATACTTTAGCATTTTCTATTAAATCTAATGGCAAGCCGGACATTCTAGCAACTTCAATTCCATAAGACCTATCAGATTTTCCTCTAGATATTTTTCTCAAAAAAACTAAGCTATCATTTTCTTCTAATATATCTATTTTTAAATTGATGACATTATCCAATTTATTTTCAAGAACTGTCAATTCATGAAAATGAGTTGCAAAAACTGTTTTAGCCTTCTTCTTTTTACTTAAATAATCAACCAAGCTCATAGCTATTGATAAACCATCATCAGAGCTTGTCCCCCTCCCTACTTCATCCAAAATAATGAAGGACTTGTCGGTTGAATTTTTTAAAATATTACTTACTTCATTCATTTCAAGCATAAAGGTTGACTCGCCTTTTGAAATATTATCGCTAGCTCCAATTCTTGTAAATACCTTATCACAAATACAAATACTTGCCTTTTCGCAAGGAACAAAAGAACCCATTTGAGCAAGAATTATAATTATAGCCATTTGTCGCATATAAGTAGATTTTCCTGCCATATTAGGCCCTGTAATTATTTGGATTAGATTATTACTTTCTCCGATGTCTGTATCATTTGAAATAAACTCATTTTCTTTAAGTTTTTTTTCAATAACAGGATGTCTGCCGTTTTTAATTTTTATAATATTATCTGTAGTAATTTTAGGTTTACAATAGTTATTTTCCCTAGCAAGTTTTGACAATGCATTTATAGAATCTATAATTGAAATTAATTTTGATAAGTATTGGAGTTTTTTAGTATTATCCAATATAAATTCTCTTATTTGACAAAAGATTTCATACTCAAGATTATTTATCCTATCGCTAGAGCCCAAAATCAAATTTGAAAGCTCCTCAAGTCTTTCTGTAGTATATCTTTCTCGATTAATTAAAGTTTGTTTTCTTATATAAGTATCAGGAACTAAATCTAAATTTGATTTAGTTATCTCTATTGAATATCCATTGTTTTTATTGTAATTTATTTTTAATTTATTTATGCCTGTCTTTTCTTTTTGTTCATTTTCATAAGCAATCAAATCATTTTCTGCTGACAAAGAATCTTTTTTTAACTTATCCAAATCATCATTGAAACCTTCTTTGATAATTTCCCCTTCAGTAATTAAAACAGGTGGGTCATCAACTATAGATTTATCTAAAATATCATAAATATTGGAAACATCTGGAAGATTTTTTGAAAAAGAAATAATATCTTTATTATCAAGTCCTGCCAAAAATTTTTTAAATTCTGGAATATTTCTTATTGATGTTTTCAAGGAAATAAAATCTCTCGCATTAGCTCTTTGATAAGAAATTTTTCCAATAATTCTTTCTAAATCAAATATATCATCCAAAAAATATGAAACTTTATTTGATAAATCAGGGTTTAAAAAGAAAAATTCGACTAAATCTAGACGTTTATCAATTTTTTCTTTTTCTATTAAAGGTCTTTCAAGCCACATATTTAAAAGCCTTGAACCCATAACAGTATCAGCTTTGTCAATCAATTTAAATAAAGAATTATCCTTACCTTTTTTATCAATATTTGAATGTAGTTCAAGATTTCTTCGTGTATTTGCATCTAACTGCATATAAGATGCAATATCTAAAATTTCAATATCATTTATATGAGCTAATTTTTCCTTGTGATAACTATAAATATAATCCAATAAATTTGAAATAGCTATTAAAGCAATTCTCATATTTTCTATTTTTTTGAAATTTTCTACTCCCAAATTTTTATATACATTTTCACTTAAACTTTCATAGTCCTTGCTATCGTCAATTTTATTTATAAGGATTTCTTTATTTAAGTTTAGATATTTTAAAACTTTTTTATTAGAAAAATTTGAATTTATGATTAATTCTGATGGAGAAATTTTTTCTATTTCATCTATTAGCTTGTTTGCACTAATGCTTTGATTATTTCTTATTTCAAAAGACATTAATTTACCAGTTGAAATATCTGAAAAACAAGCACCAATTCCGTATTTATTTTCATATATTGAAAGTAAAAAATTATTTTCTTTTTTATCAAGCGATTCCAAATCTATTATTGTACCTGGACTTATAACTCTTGTTATAGCTCTTTTTACAAGGCCTTTTGCCATTTTCGGATCTTCTACTTGATCACACAAGGCAATTTTAAATCCGTTTTGAACTAATTTATTTATATATGTATCAATAACATGATGAGGAACACCACACATTGGCGCTCTTTTGTCATGACCACATTCTTTTCCAGTCAAAGCTAATTGAAGATTTTTGCTAATAGTTATAGCATCATCAAAAAAAGCCTCGTAGAAATCTCCAACTCTATAAAGTAAAAGAGAATCTTCAAAGTTTTTTTTGACATCCACATAGTGCCTTAACATAGGGGTTAATTTATCATATTTAAAATCTGAATTCATATAATCACATCCTTTGATTATTATAACATATAGGAAAATTCATATAAAAGAAATAACCCATGATAAATCATGAGTTATTTAATATTTATTGATTGAATATTTTTTATCCATTTACTTGAATCTTTTTCTTGCTTGTCAACTATAAAAAATATTCCCAATTTTTTGTCATAGTCCATATTAGCCTTATTATTGATTTTATAAACTAATAAAACTCTATTTACTTCAAGAGCAGTTTCCATACTCATATTTGTAGTGTGTCCATACCCATCCGAAAACTCAACTGTATTATTCAAATTAGGATTAATACCTTCTTTGTTTAGGATTTTTTCAATTGATACTCCCACAAGTTTAAATTCTTCTCCCTTAGGAGTAGTAAATTTCATTTCGTTTTTTCCCATTTTTCTTATATCTTTCAAAGACAAGGAATCTATTTCGCTATCATTATTTTTAACTACAACAATTTCATTATCATAATTAGATAATGACTTATTAGAAATATAACTTGCTAGTTTTGAAAATAAAAAAATCGAAATCAATAAGACTATTACAAGTAAAACAAGATTGTATTTATTTTTATTATAAAGTTTTGAAATATTGTTATTTTTATTATTTCTCATTATTTTCCGGTTGAACCGAATCCACCTTCTCCTCTTTCACTTTCACATAAATCATCAACTTTTTGAATTTCAACTTTTTCATAAGGTTGAACTACCATTTGAGCCAATCTTTCATTTTTTTTGATAACTTGTTCATTCTTCCCAAAATTATAAAAAAATAATTTTATCTCTCCCCTATAATCACTATCTATAATTCCTGTAGAATTAGCAAGCATTAATTGTCTTTTAACGCCTGTTGATGACCTAGGATAAATGGCAACAAAAAAGCCTTCTGGAATTTCTATTTTTAAATCAGTAGGAACTTTGCCAACTTCCCCTGGCTTTATTATAATTTCTTCTTCATTTGAAGAATATATGTCCATGCCAGCTGAATAAAAAGTTTTATATTCTGGTAATATATTATTAGTTTTTATTTTTAAAATTTTTTTAGTCATAATTTCTCCTATCTAATCGTCTTTTATATTTTATCATATATCAAAAGAAATTTGAATTAAAAATACCAGTATAATTAAATATTCTAAGGGTGTATAATTAATTTATAGGAGGATAAAATGGAAAAAATAAAAAACAGATTTTTAAAATATATTGCAATAGATACAAGAAGTGACGAATCAAAAGCAAATTTGATAAAACCAACAAGCAAAGGTCAATTAGAATTAGGTAAAATTTTAAAAGAAGAATTGAATGATTTAGGTCTTGATGCCTATATAAATGATGAGGGATTTGTTTTTTCATGTCTAAAAGCAAATACAGATAAAATCTTACCAAAAGTTGGATTCATTGCACACATGGATACTTCTCCAGAAATGCCAGGAGGAATAAAAAATCCACAAATTATTAAATATGAAGGTGGGGATATAAAACTAAAAGAAAATATATTTATAAAAGAAAAAGATTTTCCATTTTTAAAAGAATTAAAAGGAAAAACTTTAATTACAACAAATGGAGAAATGTTATTAGGAGCTGACGACAAGGCAGGAATTGCTGCAATACTGGATGCCATAGAATTTCTTATAAATAATCCACAAATAGAGCATGGAGATATAAAAATTGCTTTTACACCAGATGAAGAAATCGGCACAGGATGCGATAGCTTTGATGTTGATTATTTTGATGCAGATTTTGCCTATACCTTAGATGGAGGACGACTTGGCGAATTAGAATATGAATCATTTAATGCAGCAGAAGCAAAAATTTCAATAAAAGGCAAATCTGTCCATCCAGGTACTGCAAAAAACACAATGATTAACTCTATAAGCGTTGCAAAAGAGTTAGATGATTTATTAGGTCAAGTTCAAAGACCAGAGCATACAGAAGGCTATGAGGGCTTCTATCATATGATTTCAATTGATGGAAGTATAGAAGATACTAATTTAGTCTATATAATAAGAGATTTTGATAAGGAAAAATTCGAAAAAATGAAAAAATTCCTAAATGATTGTGTGAATTTCTTAAATTCAAAATACGGCAATATTATAAAAATAGAAATGAGCGACACTTACTATAATATGGGTGATGTTTTAAAAAATCATAAAGAAATAATAGATTATGCAAAAAATGCTATGGAAAATTTAGGAATAAAAGTAATAACACAACCTATTAGAGGCGGAACTGATGGTTCAAAATTATCATTTATGAATCTTCCATGCCCAAATTTATTTACAGGCGGTTATAATTTCCATGGTATTTATGAATTGATACCTATTGAAGATATGAAAAAAGCATCTGAAACAATTGTAGAAATTATAAAAGAAATATCAAAAAAATAAAATGGTTAAATTTATTCAATTGGGTATAGTAATAGTAAGATTCTAATTTTAAAATTTAAAGGAGATTAAAATGACTGACGAAAACAGAATAAGCAATGACAACCAATACAGAGGAGACAAAGAACTTGATAAAAAATTAAGAGATGAAAATAAAGCTGATGGTAGCGAATCTCTAGATAAAAAACATACTGCAGATCAAGAAAATTTAAGAAGTATAACTGATGAAGCTGATACCAACTCAAACGTTGGAGCAGAAGCAAGAAGAACAAGATCAGATTTTTCTGAAAATCCATCAAAAGATAAGTAAATTTAAAGGCTGTAAAATAATTACAGCCTTTTTTTGTATTTTATCTAAAATTTTATTATTACCATTTAATTTATCTAGAAAATATCCTATTTTTTCAATGTAATTAATCCTGAGCATTCAGAAAATTTTTCAAATTTCAATTTAGGAAAATAAGACCTAAATTCATCCACAACAAAATAAATCTCATCATTATCCCACTGAGCATAAGATTCTTTCATACATTTATCATGTAAAGAACGAGATAGAAAAGCTATATCTCCAATATATACACAACCCCCATCATATAATTGTTCTAGTAATTTTTTCAAAAATATAACTTTTTTCTCATTAGTTAGATGATGAAGTGAATATGTAGCAATTATTGCATTATATTTATGTTCTAACAAGGGATTAACCAAGCCCTTAGAAATATCTCCATAAAAAAGCTTCGCATTAGGCATTTTATTTTGTGCTATTTCTATCATTCTTTTAGAAAAATCTTGCCCATAGATTTTATAGCCATGATCATATAACTTAGATATTAGAGTTCCTGTACCAAATCCAATGTCTAAAATATTTCTATAAGATTCACTTAATATCCTATTATATATTTCATTAAGTATCTTTTTATATCCTGCAAAAGGATATGAACCATTATTATCAGATATTTCAACGCTTTGGTCATAATCATCAGCCCACAAATCAAAACCTTTATTACTTAACAATTCATCCTCCAAATTAGTTAATTCAAATTACTATCTTGATTATACCAATTTTAATAAATAATTAAAATTTAATAATTTTCTCTTTGAAATAAAAAATCCTCCTGATTAGTTTTGTTAATCCTAATCAGAAGGTGCTTGCAAAAATTTTATATGATTTAAAAAATCATTTAAAATTTAAAGTTATTCATCAATTTTACGTCTTACCATATCTCCCTTTTTTAAATCATGATCTATTTTAATATAAACTATTTGTTTTGCCTTGTTGGCTACTTCTATATCATTTCCTTTGGAATCTTTCATATTTTCAATTTTAAGTTTTATAAAGTCTGGACTATCTCCAAAAATTTCGACTTCATCTCCCAAAACAAACCTATTTCTTTCTTCTAGTTTTGCAATTTTATTTTCTTTGTCATAATCTAAAACCACAGCAATAAAATCATAATTTCTAATGTATGAAGAATTTTCATAAATTTGAGAAGAAGAATCTGCTTTATTATAGAAAAATCCTTTTGTAAAATGTCTATGGCTAGCTTTTTTTATTTCATCCATATATTTTTTAGCAATTTCTTTATTATAAACTCCATTATAGTATGCATCAATTGCTTGTCTGTAGCTTCTAATAACTGTTGCAACATAAAAGACGGTTTTCATTCTTCCTTCAATTTTAAATGAATCAACTCCTGCCTCTATTAGTTTATCAATTTCATCTATTAGGCATAAATCTTTGGAATTCATAATAAATGTTCCATTTTCATCTTCGCCTATAGGATAATATTCGCCCGGTCTTTTTTCTTCTTGTAGGGCATATTTCCACCTGCAAGCATGGGCACAATCTCCTCTATTTGCATCTCTTCCTGTCATGTAATTACTTAATAAACATCTTCCAGAATACGAAATACACATAGCTCCGTGAATAAAACATTCAATTTCTAAATCTTTTGGAACATTTTTTCTAATTTCTATTATTTCATCAAGTGATAATTCTCTTGCAAGTATAACTCTTTTTGCACCGAGTTTATACCAAAAATTAATTGTGTGAGAATTAGTTACAGATGCTTGAGTTGAAATGTGTAAATCTATATTAGAATTTTCTTTTGCTATATTAAAAATACCAGGATCTGAAATTATTAAAGCATCTACCCCAATTTTTTCAAGATATTTGATGTATTCTACAATTCCCTCAAGATCATTATCATGAGGAACTATATTCATAGTAATATGACATCTAACTCCATGTTCATGAGCATAATCAACTGCTTCTTTAAGTTCATCTTTATCAAAATTTTTTGAATTTTTTCTAAGACCAAAATTATTTCCAGCCATATAAACAGCATTTGCTCCAAATTTTATAGCTGCTTTTAATTTTTCCATATCTCCAGCTGGTGCTAATAATTCTACTTTATCTTTCATCAACTCTCCTTGTCGTTAAACTAATACCATCGCCTATTGGTATTATACTTGTTACATAATCGTCTAAATTTGTAATATGAGATAAAAATTTTCTCAAATTTTTAACCATAGTTATGTGTCGTCTATTAATTAAATCATCGTTTGTAATTTCTCCCCTAAAGAGAATATTATCACAAACAATAAGTCCGTTTTCATTTAATAATTTTAATGATTCATTAAAATAATATTCATATTGTGATTTATTTGCATCTATAAAAACAAAATCAAAGCCTTGATTAAAATTATTCAAGGCTTTTTTTGCATCCATATTTATTAAATTTATTTTTTTATTATATTTAGAAAAATTAGCTTTTGCTATTTCTGATATTTCTTTACTCTTTTCAATTGTAGTAATATTTGCATTAGAATATTTAGAAAAAAGTAATGAAGAATAGCCAATAGCTGTTCCAATTTCTAGAATATTTTTAGGTTTTGAAATTGAAATTAAAGTTTTAAGAAATTCTTTCGTTTCTAATTTCATTATAGGAATATTATTTTCAATTCCGTAATTTCTTAATTCAATAAAATCTTCATCAATATAAATATTATTTAAATAATCAACTATATGATTATAATTAATATTCATTGCTATCAACTTCTGTTAAAACTGGTAAAATCATAGGATCTCTTCCAGTTTGATTATAAATATATGATTTCAATGCTTCTCTTATTTGATATTTAATTTGACTAATAGCATGAATATCTTTTTTTTCACATTTTTTCATTGTTCTCATTACAATATCTTTTGAATTTTCAATAAGATCTTGATTTTCTTTTACATAAATAAATCCTCTTGAAACAATTTCAGGATTTGATAAAACTCTTTGTGTATGTTTTTCAATTGTTAAACTTACAACTAAAAGTCCATCTTCAGAAAGATGTTTTCTATCTTTAAGAACAATATTTCCAACATCGCCAATACCGGAACCATCTACTAGAACATTTCCTGCTTGAACTTTACCATTAATTCTGGCAGATTTTTTGGTAAATTCAAAAACATCTCCATTTTGACCGACTAAAATATTTTCTTTATTCAATCCCATATCCATAGCTATTTCCATGTGCTTTTTTAATTGGCGTGGTTCGCCGTGAGCTGGGATAAAATATTTTGGTGTTGTTAATTGGTGCATTAATTTAATTTCTTCTTGGCAAGCATGACCTGATGCATGAACTTTTGCCAAAGAATCATATATAATATCACAACCAATTTTTGTTAAATTATTAATTGTATTATTAATTGGCATTTCATTACCAGGAATTGCTGATGATGATAGTATAACTGTATCTGAAGAATTTAAATGAACTTGCTTATGTTCATTATTTGCCATTCTTGTCAATGCAGATAGTGGTTCTCCTTGAGTTCCAGTTGACAAGACAACAATTTGATCATCAGAATAATCTTTAATATTTTTCATATCTATTAGAGTGTTACTTCTAATTTTCAAATATCCTAATGAACTTGCAATTTTTACGTTATTTATCATAGATCTTCCAGATAAAACTACTTTTTTATTATATTTTTCAGCAGCAAATATTACTTGTTGTACCCTATGAAGGTTTGACGCAAAAGTTGCTACAATTATTCTACCTGGTGCTTGTCCAAATAAATTAATAAAAGTTTCTCCTACTTCTTTCTCACTCATTGAACTTCCTTCTATTTCTACATTTGTAGAATCAGAAAAAAGACATAATAATCCCTTTCTTCCTAAAGAAGCAAGCTTTTGTATATCAGTAGGTTCGCCATCTATAGGCGTAAAATCCATTTTAAAATCACCAGTAAATAATATAGTTCCTATTGGAGATTTTACGGCTATTGCGCAAGAATCTGGAATTGAGTGACTTACTCTGATAAATTCTGCACTTAAATTTCCAACTTTTACTGTATTATTGACATTAACCATCTTTAATCTATTAGGATTAAGTCCATGTTCTTTAAATTTATTTTCTAATAATCCTTTTGTAAGTTTTGAACAATAAACATTAGTGTCTACTGTTTTTAAAAGGTATGCAATTCCCCCAATATGATCTTCATGACCATGAGTTATGAATATACCTTTTAACTTATCTTTATTTTCTTCAACATAGGTAAAATCTGGTATTACTATATCTACACCTAACATATCCTCATCTGGAAAAGTTAAGCCACAATCTATCATAATCATTTCATTTTTATATTCGACAATTGTGCAGTTTTTACCTATTTCTCCAAGTCCTCCTAATGGGATGACTTTTAGTTTATTTTGCATTCTCATTTTTACTCCTTAAATCATCTTCACATTCGGAGCAAATACCATATATTCTTAAAGAATAATAATCCAATTCAAAGTTATATTTATCTTTTAAATTTTTTGCTAATTTTTCATTATCTAATATTTTCTCTTCAACAATTTTTCCACAATTAGTACAAATTAAATGGTCATGGTGTGCATCTTTTTGACTAATAAGCTCATAAGTATTCACAGAATCTGTAAATTCTTGCTTATTAACAATTCCCAAATCTTCAAAAATATTAAGAGTTCTATAAACAGTTGCTATACCAACTTGTTTATTATCTTCATGTACTATAGAAAACAACTCTTCTGGTGTCAAATGTTTTGAATTAGAATTTTTAAGAGCATTGAAAATTATTTGTCTTTGTTTTGTAAATTTATGACCATTTTTTTCAAATACTTTTTTTAACTGTTCAATGTTCATTTTCATCTTCTTTCATTTCTTCATATATTTTTACAATTTCGTCTAATTCTTTATTATTATCGATTGCCTTAAAGCTAACAGAATCTTTACTTTTTATCATTTCAAAAATCAAAATAAAATCTTCATCTATTGGCTCTAAAGCAGCATAATCTTTATCGTCTACTCCGAATGTATCTATCAAATTAAATTCGACTTCGTTATTATTTTCATCTGTTAAAATTATCTTATCCATTATTTCTCCCATCCAAATAGGTCTGTAAAATAAAAGAGGCAGCAATTTTATCTACGTATTTTTTTCTATCTTTTAGATTAACATTCATATCCATCAAGACCTGATCTGATTGTATAGTAGTCATTCTTTCATCCTGATATTTAATTTCAATATCAGTGGATTTTTTTAATAAATCGACAAAAGAAATCACCTTCATGGCTTGAGGTCCTAAGGTGTTATTCATATTTTTTGGAAGTCCAATAATTATTAAATTTACTTCTTTTTCATTAATTATTTCAATTAATTTTTCAATATCTAAACTTGCTTTTTTTCTTTTAATTGTAATATAGGCTTGGGCAGTGATAAAAAACGGATCGCTTAATGCGACTCCGATTGTTTTATCACCCAAGTCTAATCCCATAATTCTACTCATTAATATAATATTTTAATATTTCTTCTAGAATAGTATCTCTATCAACTTGTCTTATCAATTTTCTAGCATTTTTGTGTCCTGTAATATAAGTAGGATCTCCACTAATTAAATATCCAATGATTTGATTTGTAGGTTTATATCCTTTTTCTTCTAAAGCATTATAAACTTCTGTAATAATTTCTCTTATATCAACTTTTTTCTCATCTTGTGGATCGAAACGCATAGTTTCATTGAAGTTTTTGTCTGACATAATTTCTCCTTATATTAAATCATAAACTTTTTCTAAAGCTTCATCTAGTTTAGAAATATCTTTACCTCCAGCTTGAGCGAAATTTTTCTTTCCTCCACCGTTTCCACCTGTTATTTTACTAACTTCTTTGACAATTTTTCCTGCATTGTATTTATCTGTTAATGAATCAGAAACAGATGCTGTAAAGATTATTTTATTATCTTTTACAGTAGCAAATACAATTATTAAATCTTTGTATTTGTCTTTTATTCTGTTTTCAAAATTTCTCAATGTATCAAGATCTTCATTATCAAATTTGTGAACTAAAAGATTTATACCATTAATATCCTTAACTTCACTTTCCATATCTTTATAAATATCTTTTTCATTGAATTCCTTTAGCTTTTGAATGTCATCTTTGAGCTCTTTTATTTCTTCATTTAAAGATTTAGCTCTTGACAATAGATTTTTATGGTTTGATTTTAATTCATCGGAAATCGAGTTAATTAATTCTATATTTTTATTTAAATATTCATAAACTTTTTTTCCTGTTATAGCCTCAATTCTTCTTATGCCTGAAGCTGCAGATGATTCTTGAATTATTTTAAACATTAAAATCTCAGATGAATTGTTTACATGACATCCACCACATAATTCTTTTGAATAATCAGAAACTGAAACAACTCTAACCATATCTTTATATTTATCTTCAAATAAACCTATAGCTCCAAGTTTTTCTGATTCTTTATAAGACATAATTTCTTTTTTTACAGGTAATTGTTCTCTGATTTTTTCATTTACTTCATCTTCTATTTTCTTGATTTCATCCTTAGTTAAAGCATTTGGATAAGTAAAATCAAATCTTAATTTATATTCATCTACTAATGATCCAGCTTGTTTAACTTCATCACTTAATAAATTTCTCAAAGCTTGATCTAGTAAATGTGTTGCAGTGTGGTTTCTTGTTATATCTAATCTTCTTTGTTTATTAACTTTAAATAATGCATTACAAGATTCTAACTTACCTTCTTCAACTTCAACATAATGAAGTATAACATCTTTTTTCTTTTGTACATTATAAACTTTTGCTTTTGCATCATCTGTGATAATAAATCCTGTATCAGCTACTTGTCCGCCACCTTCTGCATAAAAAGAAGTCTTATCACTTACAATTATACCCTTATGACCTTTTTTTATAAAGTTTACTTTTTCTTTATTATCAAATAAGCCAATAATGTTTGCATTTATTTCAAAATTTTCATAACCTACAAATTCTGTTTGTTTAAATTCATCTACATTTATCGATTCAAGAGACCAACCCGCATCAGATTTTCTTGCATTTCTTGCAAGATTTCTTTGATTTTCCATATATTCATCAAATTCTTTTGTATCAACTTTTAAATCATTTTCGTCAAGAATTTCTTTTGTCAAATCTAAAGGAAAACCATAAGTATCATACAACTTAAATGCATCTTTACCTCTAAGTATATCTTTATTATTTTCTTTTAATTCTTTAATATAAGAATTTAAAATATCCAGACCACTGTCAATTGTTTTTTGGAAATTTTCTTCTTCTTTTTCTATAATATTAATAATTTTTTCTCTATTTTTTGTAAGTTCATCATACTCAACTTTATAAGAATCAATAACGCAATCAACAATAGATGATAAAAATTCTCCTTCAATTCCTAATAGTTTTCCATGTCTAAATGCTCTTCTTATTAGTCTTCTTAAAACATATCCTCTTTTTTCATTTGAAGGTTGAATGCCGTCTGATACCATAAAAGTCATAGCTTTAGCGTGATCTGCAATAACTCTTATAGAAATATCATCTTTTTTATTTTCCTTGTATTTTTTATTTGATAATTCTTCAATTTCTTTGATAATATTTTGGTTTACATCAACCTCAAAAATATTGTCTTTATTTTGAAGAACCATTGCCATTCTTTCAAGTCCCATTCCTGTATCAATATTTGGATGAGCTAATGGTATATATTCCTTATTTGCGTTTTTATTAAATTGAGTGAAAACTAAGTTCCAAACTTCCATAAACCTATCTGAATCATCATTTCCTGGTTTATTATCATTTTCATCAACAGCTTTTTCTATACCTCTGTCAACAAAAATTTCTGAATCCGGCCCACATGGACCTACTTCTAATTCCCAAAAATTATCTTCTTTTCCAAATCTTAAAATTCTATCTTTGGCAATTCCTATTTCATCATGCCAAATATCAAATGCTTCGTCATCATTTTCATAAACTGAAACCCACAAAAGATTTTTATCAATTTCAAGATTAACTGTTAAAAATTCGTATGCCCAATGTATAGCTTCTCTCTTAAAATAATCTCCAAAAGAAAAATTGCCAAGCATTTCAAAAAAAGTTCCATGCCTTTCAGTTATTCCAACTCTTTCAATATCTCCAGTCCTTATACATCTTTGTGAAGATGTAGCTCTGTTATTTTTCATTTTCTTTTCGCCAGTAAAATATTTTTTTAATGGTGCCATACCAGCATTGATTAAAAGTAATGATTCATCATCTTCTGGTATTAAAGAAAATGATTTTAATACTGTATGATTTTTTTTAGAGCCAAAAAAATTTAAATATTCTTTTCTAAGTTCGTTCATTCCTAGTTTTCTCATAATTTTCTCCTATTTATAGTTTTTCATTAACCATATCTTTTATAGTTATTGAATTAACTGCCTTGTTGATAGCATCATCAATTTTTGCAAAAACATAATAAGCTTCACATTCCGAATTATTACAGTTATTTCTATCAGCTACACATTCACTTGAGGTCATTTCGCCTTCCAATACTCTCAAAACATCTCCAACTGTAATTTCACTTGAATTTCTAGAAAGTTTGTAACCTCCCTTAGCGCCTCTTGCTGATATTACTAAATTATTTCTTTTTAGTATTCTTATTAATTGTTCTAAGTAATTTTCTGGCAACTTTAAGGCATTAGAAATATCAGAAACTGAAATATATCCATTATCTTCATTTTCTGCTAAATAATGTATAGCTCTAAGTCCATACCTACCTCTAGTTGATAATTTCATATTTACTCCTCAATCTATCACTATCATATCTTTCATCGCTTCAAAATACTTATCCCCAATGCCAGATACATTTTTAATATCTTCAATCTTATTAAATTTGTTTTTTTCTCTATATTCAATAATAGCTTGCGCTCTTTTTTCTCCAATATTTGGCAAAGTCATCAACTGAGCCTTATCAGCTTTGTTAATATTAACCTTTTTATCATCAATTTTTTCTACGGGACTAATAAGTTGATTTGTAGAAACTTCCACATCATTATTTTTGTCATTGATGTTTGGAATTATTATTCTCATTTGATCTTCAAGCTTTAATGCCAAATTTATTTTATCAATATCAGCGTTTTCAGTAAGCCCTCCCGCATCATTTACTAAATCCTCTAATCTATAATCTTCATTTATTTGATAAACTCCAGGCTTATTGATTTCACCACTAATATGTACTTTTTTAATAGAATTTTTTGATTCAGAATTTAGTTTATTATCATCATTATTTTTCTTATCATCAGTTGATTTCATTTCAATTGACAAGCCTTGTTTTTCAAATACAAGCTCATCATTATTTCGACTTGAAACAAAATTTCGAGATATAACAATAACAATTCCAATTATCAAAGCAATGATAATCTTATCTTTTTTATCAGTTTCCATAAAATACCTCTATTAAACGATAATTTATGACTCCCATAAATCTTCTATATTATAAAATTCTCTTTGATTTGATGAAAATATATGAACTATCACTTCTCCACAGTCCATTAATATCCATTTTCCTTCTCTCAATCCTTCGATAGATAAAACATCAAATCCTTCTTTTTTAAGATTTTCCTCAATATATTCTATTAAAGCTTTATTTTGATTAATTGAATTTCCAGTAGCAAGTACAAAATAATCTGCTATTGAAGATTTATTTTCAAGATCAATAACTTTAATATCATAAGCTTGTTTATCTTCTAAAGTTTTTACTATAATATCTAATTTACCCATTTTTCTCCCTTAATAAATAATTTCTTGCTTTTATAGTCAAAGGAAATATTACCATCTTCCTATCAACCAATGACTTTATAGTTCCATCTAAGCTAAATAAAACAGCATCATCTAAATTTTTAAATGCTAACTCTCTTAATTTATCCACGCCATCATAATTTCTATTTTCTTCACAAGCATCTGCAAGAAATATTATTTTTTCAAAATCAGTCATATTTTCTTTTCCAGTAGTATGATATTTAATTGCATTTAAAATTTCTTCATCATCTACTCCATATTCATATTTAGCTACAATAGGTCCTAAAAATGAATGTAAAATTGCTTTATTGCTAATAATTTCATTTGAAAAATCACAATATTTCTTATACTTATCTAAATAATATTTTTCATTATATTTTGCACAATCGTGTAATAAAGCTGCTGTTTTTATTTTCTCAATATCTATATTTTTATTGATTTTTAAAGCCATATCCTTAACTCTGATTACATGATTAAATCTTTTTTCTCCAATATCATTTTTAAGCTTGTCTTTATATTTAGAAAAATTAAACATACAATTTCTCCTCTTTAATGATATTTATAACTTCATCATTTACCAAATATCTGATACTTTTATTTTCTTTTACTAAGTCTCTTATCAAAGTTGATGAAATATCTAAAGCTATATTATCAATTAGGTATATATTTTTATTATACTTTCTTACTTGATTTATTTTAGATATAAGAGAAAAATTTTTATTGCTATATCTTTTAAAAATAATCAAATTTTCTTTCAATATTTCTTTGTAATTTTTCCATTTTTCAATATCAAGAAAAGAATCTTCCCCCATTATAAAGAAAAATTCATCATTGGGATAAGATTTTTTAAAATAATTAATTGTGTTAAAGGTATAGTGAATTTCATTATCTCTATAATCATAATCATTTATTTCAAGTTTTGGATTGTCTTTTATTGTTTCATTTACCATTTTTAGCCTTAAATTTAAGGCTGTTTTTTTATTTTCTAATTTGTGTGGTGGATTTGAATTTGGAAGAACATATATTTTATCCAAATCCAAATTATTAATCACATTTTCCATCAATATCATGTGCCCAATATGAATTGGGTCAAATGTACCACCAAATAGACCAATTTTCATTATAAATCTATCTTTTTGTTTTTTTTGCTTTCTCTATATATGGTAAAAATATTACCTAAATGAGAAACAAATTCACAATTTAATTTTTCAATAACTTCATCAACAATTTCATCATTATCGTCTAAGTTATTGTTTAGTATTTTTATTTTTATAAGCTCTCTTTTTTCCAAAGCCTCATCAATTGAAGTGATTACTTCATCAGTTAATGAATTTTTTCCTATATTAACAATTGGCTTTAAATCATGAGCTAAAGATTTTAAATATGATCTTTGTTTTCCTGAAATCATTTTATCTCCTATTCATAATAATCAAAAACTATATCTCCTATAGCAACAGAATCTCCTTCTTGGATTCCCATTTCTACAAATTTTTCAAAAACACCCATTTCTCTTAGATTTTTTTCGAAATACATACGACTATCATAATCATCTAAATTAACTTTTTCTAAAAGCTTATCGATTCTATATCCATTGCAAACATAAATCCCATCTTCTATTTCAAAGTTTAATTCATCACTTGCAATTGACTTATCATAAAATTCTTCAAGATAAGCTTCATCGACTTTTTCATCTAGATTATATTGTTCATCTTCAAAATTATATAAAACTCTTGAAACTTCATCAATCAAATCTTTGATTCCATTTGTTGTAGCTGCCGAAATTCTAAAAATTTTATATTTATCTGAGTATTTTTCTTCAAACTTTTTATAATTTTCATTAAAATCTAAGTCTGATTTATTAAGAGCAACTATTTGATATTTGTTATAAAGATTTTCATCAAATAATTTTAATTCCTTATTTATAAGCTCAAAATCTTCAATAGGATCTCGTCCTTCAAAACCTGAAATGTCTACTAAATGAACAAGAATTTTACATCTTTGAACGTGTTTTAAAAAATCATGGCCAAGACCTAAGCCTTCATTGGCACCTTCTATTAGTCCTGGAATGTCAGCAACTATAAAAGATCTTTCTTTATCAATTTTAACAACTCCTAGATTTGGATCAAGAGTTGTAAAATGGTAATTTGCAATTTTTGGTTTTGCTTTAGAAATAACAGAAATCAAGGTTGATTTTCCTACATTTGGAAGTCCAACCAAACCAACATCAGCCAAAATTTTAAGCTCAAGGCTTATAGTTATTTTTTGACCTTCTTTTCCTTTTTGAGCAAAACGTGGAGCTTGCCTTGTGGAAGATTTGTAATGAACATTTCCTTTTCCACCTTTGCCACCTTTTGCTATTAGAAATTCTTCTCCATTTTTTTTCAAATCTTTTATAATTTTTCCGCTTGTACTTTCTCTAACAATTGTTCCAACTGGTACATATAAATAAAGATCTTCTCCTTTTTTTCCAAATCTTTTTTTACCCATACCGTCTTCGCCATTTGTTGCTTTATATTTTGTTTTATATCTATATTCTTCAAGGGTTGAAAGGGAATTTGTAGCTTTTATATAAATGCTTGCTCCATCTCCTCCATCTCCACCTGCAGGACCTCCTGTAGGTTCATATTTTTCTCTTCTGAAGGCGACTGCACCATCTCCACCTTTTCCCGCTTGAAGTTCGATTTTTGCATAATCAATCATTGGTGTAAATTTCCTTTTTACAAAAAAAGCTTGCCCGTGGGCAAGCTAGTTCTCTATTAAGCAATGTCTTGCTTTGGATATACAGAAACTTGTTTTCTATTTTTTCCTTTTCTTTCAAATTTAACTACTCCTTGGCATACAGCAAAAAGTGTGTCATCTCCACCTTTTTTTACATTTTCGCCAGGGTGAATTTTTGTTCCTCTTTGTCTAACGATAATTGTTCCAGCATTTACTGTTTGTCCATCAGCTCTTTTAACGCCAAGTCTTTTTGCATTAGAATCTCTACCGTTTTTAGAAGAAGAAACTCCTTTTTTACTAGAAAATCTTTGTAAGTTTATGTTTAAAAACATCCTAAACCTCCCTATAATTTAAATTAACATATTCATTATAATTTGTGAGTAAAGTTTTAATACCTATTTCAAAATTATTTAAAATAATTTCAGATTTTTCATTTGAATTTTTTAGCGAAACTTTCATTTCGTTTTCATCATCAAAAAAATCAAAATCTATTTCATAATAATCTAGGGTATTTACCGCTGTGTATGATAAAATAGACACTGCAGCACAAACTATATCATATCCGTGTTGATCAAAATTTGCATGACCTTTTATTGCAAATCCTAATCTTTTTTCTTTTTTTATTAATAAAGTAACATCAATCATTAACAAGAAATATTGTTAATTTCAACTAAAGTATATGGTTGTCTATGACCTTTTTTAGTTTTTGATGCTTTTTTAGGTCTATATTTAAACACAACTATTTTTTTGTCTTTAGCTTGATCTTTTACAGTAGCTTCAACTTTTGCATTTTCAACTATTGGAGTTCCAACTTTTAAATCACTATCGCTTTTTACTAATAGTACATCTTCAAAGCTTACACTATCTCCTATTTCTGCATTAAGTTTTTCAACTCTAACTAGATCGCCTTCTGATACTTTATATTGTTTTCCACCTGTCTTAATTATAGCGTACATAGTACACCTCCTATTTAGATTCTCGCCAGTCAAGGTGATCAGTACCCATACTGAGCGGTTTACCATAATATATTACCAATAAATACAAGTTTTGTCAACTTATATATCAAATATTTCCATATTTTCAATTGCCTTATTTTCTAGATTTTCAATATCTAAATTACTTTCACTTTCTTTTATATATTTTAGTTTTGGTTTTGTAATTGGATTTGATGGGGCAAAAATTGAGCAACAATCATCATAAGGTTCAATACTTTTTTCATAAGAACCAATGAATAATGCCCTATCAATTATTTCTGTTTTATCAAGTGCAATTAATGGTTTAAAAATTGGAAGTTTTATTGCATCTTCTATTACAGTCATAGACTCAACCGTTTGACTTGCAACTTGACCTAAACTTTCTCCTGTAATTAAAGCATCATAACTATTTTTTTCTGAAATTTTTTCAGCTATTCTCATCATAAATCTTCTTGATAAAATTGTTGTTTGATTTCTATGGCAATTTTTATTTATTGCCTTGTAAATTTCTGCCATATTTACAGAATATATTCTCATATTTCCAGTATATTGGGACAATATTTTTCCTAAATCAATAGCTTTTTGCAAGGCTCTTTTTGATGTAAATGGATAAGAATGAAAATGCAGACAATTAATTCTCATTCCTCTTTTTGCCATCATAAAACCTGCAACTGGTGAATCAATTCCTCCTGATAATAACAAAAGTCCATTTCCACTTGAGCCTAGTGGAAGTCCTCCCATTCCTTCGTGTCTATTTGCATAAACATAAGCGTATTTTTTTATATCTATAAAAACTTTAAAATCTGGATTATGAACGTCAACTTTTAAATTATTTTTTTTGGCATAATTTTTTAGGATAAAACCACCCATCATTTGTGAAAATTCTGGAGATTTTATTTCGAAAGACTTATCAACCCTATTTGTTATGACTTTAAAAGTTTTATTTTTTATATCCATATTATCTAAAATTTCTTTTAGAGCATTTTCTATAGATTCTTTATTTTTGTCGCATCTTTTAATTTCTGAAATATAAATTATTCCGAAAACTTTTTTTATTTCTCTAATAAGATCATCAAAATCATTTTTATCGGCATTTATATATAATTTTGAGCTTTCAAGATACATATCTTCATAGCCAATGTCTTTTATATTTCTTTTTATATTATCGATTGCAGCTTTAAAAAATTTATTTCTATTTTTTCCTTTTAAAAATAATTCCCCAAAGCTTACTGATAGTAAATCTTCCATTAAAACACCTTTCTTATTTCTTCTACATAAGTATATAATTTACTAGCTACTAAATCCAAATCTTCTATGGAAATATCATTTGAAAATGAAAATCTAATAGCTCCATCCATATATTTTTCATTTAAATTAAGCGCTGAAAGTATCCTGCTATTATTTCCTTTTGAGCAAGCCGAACCGCTTGATACATAAATTTCATCTGATTCTAGCATGTGAAGTAAAACTTCTGATTTTATTTTACCAAAAGATATATTTAATATATAAGGACTTGAATTTTCTAATGGAGAATTTACGTGAATATCAGAAAACTTATCCAAAATTTTATTTCTTAAATAAATATTTAAATTTTTAACATAATAAAAATCTTCTTTTTCTTTTGATAATTCTAATGCCTTAGCAAAGCTGTAAATTGCAGGAGCATTGGTTGTACCTGAAGAAAATATTTCTTGCCTTCCCCCATACATTAAGGGTTTAATTTTATTTTTAAAGGAATTTTTAATATATAAACCACCAATTCCTTTTGGTCCATGAACTTTATGTGACGAAAAGCTCATAGCATCAACGCCTAATTTTTTAACATCACATGAAATTTTACCTAATGCTTGAGTTGCATCTATATGAAATAAAATATCCTTATTTTTTTTCTTAATGACATCAGAAATTTTTCTTATATCTTGAATACTTCCTATTTCATTTTGAACATAAATTATTGATACTAATTTTGTTTTTTCATCAATAGCTTTTTCTAATTTATCAACATCAACAAATCCAAATTCATCATTTGAAATTAGTTTTACTTCCTCATAAATTGAATTATCAAAAGCATCAATAACAGACGAATGTTCTAATTTTGTTGTTATCGCCTTATTATTTTCACCTGCTAATGAATTTATTACTATATTATTGGATTCTGTTGCTCCTTTTGTAAAATAAATTTCACTTTCATTTGCATTTATGTAAGAGGAAATAATTTCTCTAGCCTCTTTTACTTTATTTTCCACATCCATACCAAAACTATGTAAAGCAGATGGATTGGCAAAAAAATTTTTTTCAAAATCTTTTTCTATATCAATAACTTCATCATACATTTTTGTTGTAGCAGCATTATCTAAATATATCATTTTATCACATCCTTTAACTTATTTATTATATTATTAGAAAGAAAATAAATCAAATATAAGGTATAGTATAAGTATGTTATGTGTTAGATACCCTTTTTATGGGAAAAATTTAAAAAAAGATGAATGTATTTTAGATATTGAAACTACAGGACTTGATCCAAAAAAAGATAAGCTTGTAGTTTTAGGACTAATATATTTTGATTATAAAAAAAATAAATTTTATATAGACCAATATTTTTCAAAAAATGATAAAGAAGAAGTAAAATTATTAAAAATTTATAAAGAAAAAATTCAAAACAAAAAATTAATAACCTATAATGGAGATATTTTTGACCTACCTTTTTTAAATATTAGATTAATAGAAAATAAAGAAGAACCAATATGGCAAATTAATTTGGACCTTTATAAAATTATAAAGAATAAAAGAAAATTAATTGAATTTGATTCTATGAAACTTACTAATATTGAAAAAATTGTTGGAATAGAAAGAAATGACCCATCTCGATACAAGGTTATTAGTAAATTAAGTGATGATATTAAAAATAGGAACAATCCACGGCCTATATTAATTCATAATAAAAATGACTTAATAGCAACAGAAGCTATTGCTAACATTGAAGAAATTATTAATGATGAACTTTCATTTGAAATAAATAATTACAAAATTCACTTAGATAGTGCTTATATTGATAAGGATATTGCCTATATAAATTTTATTTCCAATAAAATTTTAAAAAAATCATATTTTCGTGGAGAAAACTATTCATTAAATATTAACGACTATTCTATTGAATTAAAAATTATAGTTTTGTATGGGAAATTATCAAAAAATTCATCGGGTTTTGTAACAGTTAATAATTTTAATATCGAAAATAAAGGAAAGTATAAAATAAATAAAAATTTAATATCCATAATGGAAGATAAGATTTTTTCTTGTGAAAATATCTTAAATATTATGAAATTTTTAATCGAAAAAGAGACTGTTACAGAATGAATAAATCATTTTGCAACAGTCTCTTCTATTTGCCAATCAATTGGACTCATATTATTTTTTATTAAAAAATCATTGGTTTTTGAAAATGGTTTTGAACCAAAAAATCCTCTATGAGCTGCGAATGGAGATGGGTGAGCACTTTTTAAAATTAAATGTCTATTATTTGTTATTAGCTCTTCTTTAGATTGAGCAAACTTGCCCCAAAGAATAAATACAAGAGGTTTTTCTCTTTGATTTAATAATTTTATAATATTATCAGTTAATATTGTCCACCCTATGTCTTTGTGAGAATTTGCTTGATGAGCTCTAACTGTTAATGTGGAATTTAATAACAAAACTCCTTGATTAGCCCATTTAATTAAATTTCCATTATTAGGTATATATAAGCCTAAATCATCATGTAATTCTTTGTAAATATTTAACAATGATGGAGGTGTTTTTATACCTTCTTGAACAGAAAAAGAAAATCCATGAGCTTGCCCCACACCATGGTAAGGATCTTGTCCTAATATTACAACTTTTGTATCTTCATAAGAAACTTTTTTTAATGCATTAAAAATATCATACATATTTGGATAAATTGTATAATTTTTATATTCATTAATAAGATTTTTTCTTAATCTAATATAATAATCTTTTTTCCATTCATCTTTTAAAATTTCATCCCAATCATTTCCTATTTGAACTGACATTTTCTTCTCCATCCATTTTTCCGAAAATTATAAAAATAATCAACAAAACTGATCCAGTTGTAACCAAAATATCTGCTACATTAAAAACTGGAAAATCAAAAAAAGAAAATTCTATAAAATCTACAACAAATCCATGAAATAATCTGTCATAGAAATTCCCTAAAGCTCCAGAAACAATTAAAGATAATGAAATGTTTAATAATTTTGGATTGCTTTTTATGTTTCTAATGAAATAATACAATAAATAAATAACAACAACTAAAGTCAATACAATAAAAAATATCCTCTTATTTTGTAATATCCCAAAAGCTGCACCCCTGTTTTCTACATAAAGAAAATTAATAAAACTTGTAAAAACTGGATTTTCAATAAAATGTGATATTGCATAAGCTTTTGTAAACCTATCTAGTATTATTCCAATAATTATTAAAATTGTGTAAATCATTTATACTTCCTATATTCTATGTGATAATTATCTTTTTTACTCTTTCCTATTACCTTATCAAAAATAAATCTGCCTTCTTTTCTAATCGAAATTAAAGAATTTTCATCAATAATTTTTGAAGGATTATCAATAATTTGATAATTAACCTTAACTGATCTTCTTTGAATTAAAATCTTTGCCTTTGACCTTGAAAGATTTATAAATTCACTAACAATATTATCAAGTCTAAGCGAAGAAACAAATCCTCTATTTTCTATATAATCAATTTTTTGCAAATTTAAAATATTATCTTTTTTAAAATCAATATTTACTCTTTCATTTTTTATTTTACTTAGGTTAAATTTAACAAAATCCTTATCCTTATTTAAAACTACAAATTCGCAAATTTCATCTCCAACATAAATATCTCCAATATCATTTCTTTCAAGACCTAAGTTTAAAAGAGCTCCAAGGACATCTGGATGTTTTATATTATTTTTTTTAAATTTTAATACACTTATGTAGTCTTTAGTATTAATTTCATTCGAATAAGGGTTTGCAACAAATATTTGTCTTTCGCTAGATTCATTGCATGACAAAAAAACTATCTCTATATTATTAATTTTTGCTATATCATTTAATACAGAAATCTCAAATGGATTTAAGAAAAAACTTGGAACTTCCTTTCTAGTATAAAATGATTTTTCTAATAAAGAGATAGCTTTTTTTATATTTGCTTTGACATATTTATCTTCAACAAAATCAATATTATATTCTAATTTCATAAAAGATTTATTAAATTACAAATTATAATTGATTGTAATTTCCGCTAGAAATTTGATCTTCTACATAATTATCAATATCTACGCCCTTTGGACAAATTACAAAAATTCCTTTAGAAACTTTTTCTACTGTTCCCTCAAGAGCATAAACAGCACCAGATACAAAATCTAAAATTTGTCTTTTTTTGTCAACTTCAAGCATTTCAAGATTTAATACTACAACTTTTTTATCTAAAATATCATCGACAATTTTTGGACCATCTTCATCGTAGCTTAATGGTTCTTGAATAGAAATTCTAAAAGAATTTGATGTGCTTTTTCCGAAGCTTCTATTATTACTATTCATACTAACTATATTGTCTCCTCCCCTAATTTTTCTAGCTTTGTTATTAGAAGAATAATCATTTGAAAATGATGAATAGGTGCTTGTCTTAGCGTTATCTGAGCCCATTGAGCTGTTAAAATCATAAGTTGAGCTAGGGCTGTAAGTTTTTTCAGTTTTTTCGCTAGTTTTTTCTACTTCTTCCTCTTCATCAACTTCTTCATCATATTCATCGTAATCATCGTCAATTCCTATAAATTCTTTAAATTTATCTAACATTTTTATACATCCTTTTACCAAATATTTTTGATCCTACTCTAATTATATTAGCCCCTTCTTCAAGAGCTATTTTATAATCATGAGTCATTCCCATAGAAAGATATTTCATTTCAATATTATTATAACTTAAATTGAATAATTTTTCGAATATTTTTTTAAGTTCCCTAAAGCAATTTCTAATAAGATTTTCATCTTCTGTATTAGGAGCCATAGTCATTAAACCTTTTATGTTAATATTATCTAATTTTGAAGCCTCTTCAATCACTTTATCAATCTCATCAACAAAAAAACCTGACTTTGTTTCTTCCTTTGAAACATTTACTTGTATCAAACAATCTTGAACAATTGATAAAGATTTTGCACGGCTATTAATCTTTTTTAAAATTTTTAAAGAATCAACCGAATGAATTAATGAAACTTCGCCTACAATTTTATTAACCTTATTAGTTTGTAAATGACCTATCAAATGCCAATTAATATCTTCTGGCATTTTTTCTTTTTTTTCTATTAATTCTTGAACTTTATTTTCTCCAAAATCCCTTAAACCGTAATTGTAAACTTCCATAATTTTATCTATTCCATGAGTTTTTGTTACAGCTAAAAGATTAGCATCATAATTTTCTAAGTCTTTTTTTAAATCATCAATATTATCTTTTATACTCATAACACATCCAATCTAATATTCGCTTTTTTTATCTCTATTCATCAAAACTTCAACAGAATCCTTTGGATTTTTATTTTCAAAAATCACCTTATAAATTTCGTTTGTAATAGGTAGCTCTATATTTTCTTTTTTTGATAGATTATAAAGAGCCTTTGTAGTTGGTATTCCCTCAACAACTGTTTTAACTTCCTTACAAGCATCATCTAATGAATAGCCTTTTCCAAATAATATTCCACACCTATTATTTCTTGAATGCATGCTTGTAGCAGTAACAATCAAATCTCCTATTCCACAAAGTCCATTTATTGTTTTTCTATCTGCTCCTTGGCTTATGGCAAATTTATTCATTTCATAGATTCCTCTAGTCATAATCGCAGCCTTGGTATTATCTCCAAATCCCAAACCTGTAACCATTCCTATACCAAAAGCAAGAACATTTTTTATAGCTCCACCAATTTCACATCCTATTACATCAGTTGAAGTATATACTCTTAAATAATATTTTGAAAATATATCTTGAATTTCTTTTGCGATTTTTTCATCTTCACAAGCACAAACCAAAGCTGTAGGCATTTTTCTAATCACTTCTTCAGCATGACTTGGCCCTGACAAAACTGCATAAGTACAGTTCGGATTTAATTCATAAACGACCTTTGATATTGTTTTTAATGTTTTAATTTCTATTCCTTTGGATAAATTAATCAAAATTTTTCCATCAAGGCCATCTTTTATATTGCTTAATACTTCTCTTGTCTTTTGACTTGGTATAGCATTTATTATAATTTTATTTTCTAATAAGTCTTCTATTTTATTAGTAGCCTTTATATTTTCACTTAATTTTATATCAGCAAAATATTTTTTATTGATATGAAAATTATTTATATTATCTACATCTTCAATATTTCTAGCATACATTAAAACTTCATTGTCTTTTGAAAGGAAATCAGCAATAGCACTTGCCCAACTTCCTGCACCAATAATTGAAATTTTCATAATACTCCTTTAAAACATTTTCTTTTCTTCGTGATTTTTAATTCTAATTATATTTGACCTATGTTCAATTATAATAGTAATTGCAACAAATAATATAATTAGTGTAAAGGCACTTAGACCTTGAAAATAATAAGAAATAAATGGAGCAAGTAAACTTGCACTTAATGATGCTTTTGAAACTGTTCTTGTAAGTAAGAAAACTATTAAAAATAAAATTAATAGACACAAGAATACTCTCAAATCATAAGCAAACAATGCTCCAGCAGATGTTGCTACTCCTTTTCCACCCTTAAATTTTAAAAAAATTGAAAATATATGACCTAAAACCACAAAAATAAGAGCAGTTAATGCGTATTTTTCACCAAGGAAAAACATGGAAAAATAAACTGCTACTAATCCCTTAGCCATATCTAAAAACAAGCAAAAGCAACCTGCAAGAGCTCCAAAATTTCTAAATACATTTGTAGTTCCAGGATTTCCACTTCCCATAATTCTTATATCTTTTTTGAAAAAAACTTTAGCTATTATATAAGAAAAAGGGATAGAACCAATTAAATATGAAAAAAGTGCAACTAAAACAAATTTCATTTTTCTTTCCTTTCTCTAATTTCAAAAGTAAAAGGTACTCCTTGAAGACTATAATTTTGTCTAATTTGATTTTCCAAATATCTTTGATATGAAAAATGCATCAACTCTTTGTCGTTTACATGCAATAAAAACTTTGGTGGAGCTGTTTGAACTTGTGAGATATAAAATATTTTCAACCTTTTTCCCTTATCTTGAGGCGGTGCCGTCATCATTATTGCATCTTGCAAGATAGTATTTAATACTCCAGTTTTTATTCTTGTGTGATAATTGCTATTTACAATTTCAATTAAATTCAAAAGATCTGTAATCCTTTGTCCTTTTAGAACTGAAATGAAAATAATTGGGGCATATAAGGCAAAAGAAAGTTTATTTCTAATTTCTTTTTCCATATTTTTCATTGTGTTTGTTTCTTTTTGGACCTTATCCCATTTATTAACAGCAATTATAATTGCTTTTTTTTGATTGTGAGCATATCCTGCTATTTTTGTATCTTGTTCAGTTACTCCAACTGTTGCATCTATTAAAAATAAACAAATTTCTGAGCTATCAACAGCATCAAAAGTTCTTTGATTAGCATAATATTCTATATTATCGCTTACTTTATTTTTTCTCCTAAGTCCTGCCGTGTCAATCAAAACATAATTATTGCCTTTATATTGCCAATAAGTATCTATGGCATCTCTTGTAGTTCCTGCAATATCGGTAACAATCATTCTTTCTTCATTCAAAAGATGATTTACAAGAGATGATTTGCCAGCATTAGGTTTTCCAATTATTGCTATTCTTGTAGCATCTAAATCTGTATCAAATTTAGAAAAATCTATAAAACCAACAATTTTATCTAACAAATCTCCAAGATTTTTTGAACCTTCTGCAGATGTACTAATCAAATCATCAAAACCAAATTGATAAAAATCATAAATATGATCTGGTATATTTGCTCCATCAATTTTGTTTGCTACAACTATAACTTTTTTATTATATTTTCTAATTTCATCAGCTATTTCATAATCGTGTGGATTTATTCCTTCTCTTCCATCTACAACAAAAAGAATTAAATCACTTTCTAATAAGGCTTTTTCAACTTGAGACTTTATTTCTTGATTCATAAGTTCTTTATTTGAAATATCAAGTCCACCTGTATCAGCTAGTATAAATTCATGACCTACCCATTCAACTTTATCATAAACCCTATCCCTAGTAACTCCGTTTACATCTTCTGTAATAGCTTTTCTTTTTCCAACTAATTTATTAAATAATGTCGATTTACCAACATTAGTTCTTCCTACTAGTGTAACTATTGGTGCATTCATTATATTCTCCGTTAATTTTAAGATAAATAAATAGATAAAGTTAGCAAAGCTAACCTTATCTATATTAGGCTTTTCTTATTGTAATTATATCCTTATTTTCATATCTCTTATCCATCATTCTTAAAATAAAAATAGATATTGCTAAAAATAAAAATATAAACAAAACAGTAAGTAAATTATTATCTAGAAACTTATCCTTAAATATTGTATTAGCTAAAACAGCTCCAAATATCATCATAAAAACTGGAAATAAATAAGTGAAATAAGAAAGTCTATTTACAGTTTTTACATCTGAATCTAGATAAACAAAATCGCCAGGATTTAGATTTTCATTAGTAAATGTAGTGTAGTAAGATGGTTTTATTTCACAACCACCACATGAAGAGCAAGATCCACATCCTGATTCCTTTTGAATCATTACTTTTACATTGCCATTTAAGTTTTCTACGACTATTCCTTTTTTACTAATAGTTTGCATCCGATGCTCCTCTTATTCTTTTACCTCAATGCTTAATTCATTTAAACTTTTTTCATCAACTATACTTGGCGCTTGAGTTAATGGACAAGTTGCTGATTGAGTTTTTGGAAATGCAATAATATCTTTAATATTTTCAGTTTTTGCAAATAACATTACCAACCTATCAAGTCCATAAGCAAGTCCTGCATGAGGAGGTGTTCCATATTGTAAAGCTTCTATAAAGAAACCAAATTTTTGCTCTATGTCATCATCAGATAATTTCAAAGCCTTAAATACTTTTTCTTGAAGTTCTTGATTGTTTATTCTTACTGAACCTCCACCCATCTCATCTCCATTTATTACAATATCATAAGCTTGAGTTCTTACCTTTTCAGGTTCTGTAGGTAATAAATCAATATCTTCTTCGTTTGGCATTGTAAATGGATGGTGTTGTGAAACGTATCTGTCTTCTTCTTCGCTATATTCAAACATAGGGAAGTTTACAACCCAACAAAAAGCATATTCTTTTTCATAAAGATTTTGATCTTTTGCAACTTTTCTTCTTAAAGCTCCAAGTCCTTCAAGAACAGTTTTATTTTTATCAGCTCCAATTAAAATCAAATCATTATCAGAAATATCTAATTTTTCTATTAAATTTTCAACAATTTCGTCAGTTAAGAATTTTTTAATAGAAGAATTAATGTCATCTTTTGAATTAAATTTAATAAAACTCAATCCTTTTAAGCCATAATCTTTTACAAAATCTGTTAATTTATCTAATTGCTTTCTTGAATAATTTGATGCTTGTCCTTTAAAATTGATTGCTCTTACTGAATGACCTTCTTTGATATTATCTGTGAAAACTTTAAAATCACAATCTTTAAATATTTCTGAAATATCATTTATCTTATATCCATATCTTAAATCTGGTTTATCAGATCCGTATGAATTCATAGCTTCCGAATAATCCATTCTTTGGATTGGAAGTTTTAAATCATAGTCAGTAAAATTATCAAAAAGTGTTTTTAATAATCCTTCATTCACTTTAATAACATCATCTTGATCAGCAAAACTTAATTCAAGATCTAGTTGTGTAAATTCTGGTTGTCTATTTGCTCTTAAATCTTCATCTCTAAAACATTTTACTATTTGGAAATACCTATCCAATGAACCAATCATCAACAATTGTTTCATTAATTGTGGAGATTGTGGCAATGCGTAAAATTTACCTTGATTAACTCTTGATGGAACCAAATAATCTCTTGCTCCTTCTGGAGTTGGTTTTGTAAGAAATGGTGTTTCAACTTCTGTAAATCCATTATCATACATATACTCTCTCATACACCTAACAATATCAGATCTTAATTTTAAATTTTTTTGAACTGATTGTTTTCTCATATCAAGGTATCTGTATTTTAATTTTAAATTTTCACTTACATCATCATCTTCTTTAATATAAATAGGAGGTGTTTTTGCCTTATCTAAAATATTGATTTTACTAGCTATTATTTCTATGTTTCCTGTTGGAATTTCAGGATTTTTAGATTCTCTTTCTCTTACTTCTCCCTTAACTTCCAAAACATATTCTCCAGCTACATCTTTTACTATTTTATAATTTTCATTATCATCTTCACGTGTTACAATTTGTGTTATACCTGTTTTATCTCTAAGGTCTATAAACACCAATGAGCCTAGATTTCTTTTTTTGGCAACCCAGCCCATCAAAACAACTTCTTCTCCAATATTTTCTTCTCTAAGTTCGCCACACATGCGACTTCTTTTAAATTCCATACTAACCTCCTAATTTAAAAATGGATTATTTTCTTTTTCAAAACCAATATTACTTGATTCTCCATGTCCTGGATGAATCTTTGTTTTTTCATCATATATAAATATTTTATTTTTTATAGAATTAATCAAAGTGTTAAAATTTCCTCCTGGAAAATCACTTCTTCCAATTGATAAATTAAATAAAGTATCTCCAGAAAAAATATCATCTTCAATTTTATATGACATTGAATCTAAACTATGACCTTGAGTTTTGATAGCTTTTATTTTGAATGGAGAAAAAACTTCTCCATCTTTTAAATATGAATCAATTTCTACATTTATATTGCAATAACCTCTAGATAAATTATAGTCTGGATCATTTGCAATATTTTTACTATCATCACTAGCGTAAACATCTACATTCAATTTGTTTTTAAAATATTCAAGCCCCAACACATGATCAAAATGTGTATGAGTTAATAAAATAAACTCTATATTAATTTTATTCTTATCTATATAATTTTCAATTTTTCCACCTGGATAAACTGGGTCAATCAAAAATCCATTTTTATTTTCGTCATAAATTACGTAACAATTAGCCATCATTGGCCCTTCAGTGATTTTTTTAATATTCATTAATACAACCTTTCACTATCAAGCTGTATAGTAACAGGTCCATCATTTATTAATGAAACTTCCATATGTGTTTGAAATTTTCCAGTTTTTACATTAAATCCATCATCTTTTAACTCATTAATCAATATTTCGTAATATTCTTCTGCCTTATCTGCACTTGATGAATTGATAAATGAAGGTCTATTTCCTTTTCTTGCATCGCCATATAAGGTAAATTGGCTTACAATTAATAATTCGCCCCCCTCATCTTCTACAGACAAATTCATTTTTCCTTGGTCATCTTCAAAAATTCTTAATTTTTCAATTTTCTTTTTTATATAATCAATATCTTTTTTTGTATCAGAATCTGTTACTGCTACAAAAACTAATAATCCCTCTCCTATTTCTGAAATCAACTCATCAGAAACTTTTACACTTGCTTTTTTTACTTTTTGTACAATTGCTCTCATTAACTTTTCACCCTATATATACTTTCAATCATTTTTATTGTTTTCAATTTCATAATTAATTCATTAAGTTTTTCTGTATTTGGAACTGAAACTGTAAGATCAATAATTCCTTCATGATTTTCATTACTTCTTACATTCATCGCCTCAATGCTTACATTTTCCGTTGAAATCAATTTAGTTATTTCAAAAATAATTCCAGTTTTATCTTTTGTTGTAATTTGTATTCTTACAGGGAACATATCATCAGAATTATTTTGCCAATATACATCAATTAATCTTTCTGGAGATTTTAAGCTTGTTATATTTGGGCAAGTCCTTACATGAACGCTTATACCATTTCCTTTTGTAATATATCCAACAATTTGATCTCCTGGTACTGGATTACAACATTTTGCAAATTTTACATCCACTTGGTCATCAAGATCGCTTACCCTTACTTCATTAGAAAAAGATTTTTTTGGTTTTTCCTTATTTATATCTAAATCTTCAATTTTTTTAGGCAATTCATCTTTGTGTTTTTTTATCAATTTTTGAATTATTTGGTCTGTATTTGTTTTGCCAAATCCAATCGATGCAAACATTTCATCTTTTGTTGGATAACCTAAGTCGTTTGCAATTTCTATTAGCCAATCATCTTTTATGTCTTTTTTGTAAATCTCGTTTGATTTTCTAAGTTCTCTGTATAAGGAATCTTTTCCTATTTCAATATTTTCTTCTTTTCTATATCTTTTGAAAAATTGTTTGATTTTGCTTTTGGCTTGGTTTGATTGGACCATATTTAGCCAATCTCTTGATGGACCTTGAGAATTCTTACTTGTAAGAATTTCAACTACATCTCCTGTATTTAGCTTGTGGGAAAATGGAACGATTTTTCCATTTACTTTGGCTCCAACGCATTTATTTCCAACTTCTGTGTGAACTCTATAAGCAAAATCAATTGCACAAGAATTTACAGGCAAAGAATAAATCTCTCCTTTTGGAGAATAAATATATATTTCTTTTGAGAAAAAATCTCCTTTTAAGGTATCAAGAAATTCCTTACTATCTACATCCTTGCCACCTTCTTTTTGCCATTCCATAATTTGTCTAATAAAAGTAAGTTTTTCATCAAATTCTGTTGATTTACTTTTATTTTCTTTGTATTTCCAGTGAGCTGCAATTCCATATTCGCATTCATAATGCATTTGCCTTGTTCTTATTTGAACTTCAAATGGCTTAGAATCTTCTCCAAATACTGTTGTATGCAAAGACCTATAACCATTTGGTTTTGGCTGTCCAATATAATCTTTAATTCTATTTGGAATTGGTCTCCAGATTGAATGAACTTTTCCCAAAACTTCATAGCAATCTGCAACCGTATCAACCAAAACTCTAACAGCTGTCATATCATAAATTTCGTTAAATTCAATTTTATTTCTACTCATTTTTTTATAAATTGAAAATAAACCTTTTGGTCTTCCAGAAATTTCATAATTTATATTTGAGGATGAAAGAGCCTTATCCAAAGTTTCAATTATTTGATTTATGTATGCTTCTCTTTCTCTTCTTTTATTGTGAACCATTTGAGCAAGCTCATAATATTCTTCAGGTTTTTGATACCTAAAACACAAATCCTCAAGCTCCCATTTCATAGTATATATTCCAAGCCTATGTGCTAGTGGAACATAAATTTCCAAAGTTTCACTTGCTGTTTGCTTTTGTTTTTTTTCAGTCTTATATTCCAAAGTTCTCATATTATGCAAACGGTCAGCAAGCTTTATCAAAATAACCCTAATGTCATTACTCATAGCCAAAACCATTTTTCTTATATTTTCGGCTTGTTTTTCTTCTTTTGTTTTGTAATTTAATTTTTTAAGTTTTGTAACTCCATCTACTAAAAAAGTTATTTCTTCCCCGAAAATTTCTTTCATTTGTTCTTCCGTTACAGGTGTATCTTCCAAAACGTCATGCATCAATCCTGCGCAAATTGTTTGGTCATCTAACTGCATATTAGATATAGTTGTTGCAACAGCTATTGGGTGAATAAAATAATCTTCTCCAGAATTTCTTTTTTGACCTCTGTGATGATATTCAGCAAAATCATAAGCCTTTTTTATTAAATTAATATCTGCATGTTCATTATTTTTTAAAATAATTTTTTTGAAATTTAAAAATTCTTTTTGAAAATCTTTTGCCATAATATCACCTACCTTATATCTATTAATTTCACTTGTAAATTTCTTCTACCATTAAATTCATTTATATCTGGATAAAATACAGCATCAATTTTATTTCCTATTATATTTGCCTTAAATTTATCACTTAAATATTTATAATCTTTTTGTGCGTTAAACTTTATAGCTTCTATATCACGACCATTTT